>JAHIZU010000076.1 GCA_018814265.1 Candidatus Margulisiibacteriota bacterium
CTTTTGTTTCCAGCAGACGGGCCAGGGCCTTCCATGCCAATGACCGCGTCCATAATATTTACCTGGGGCTTGGTTACTTCCAGAATATCAACCAACATTTCAGAAAACTCATAAGGCTGCGGCGCGAAGATATGGTATTTTGTCTTGAAAAAACCGGGGACAGCGCCGAACATATTCTTGATGGCGCCGGTATAAAGGGTCCAGCCATGGGTCTTTAACTTGGGAAGATTAATGATCACGTCCGCGTCTAAAACTGCTTGAGCTATTTTTAGGGTTTTTATTCTTTGGTTATTGCTGGGGCTGGGAACGTCTGCTATTTTTGATTTTTGAAAATTAAGGATCTCTCCGCCAGCTTCCTTGGCTGCCTTGGCAAAGCCGGTCCGCTCCATGGTTTTGTCGATATTGGCAGAGGTATTCCCGGGACTGTCTCCCACCAAGGCCTTGGCCCCGAGCTTCTTAACTTCTTTTATTACCGCGGCAACAATTGCTGGGTGGGTGGTTACGACTGCGTCTGGTGCGGAGTCCATGAGAGCATTAACTTTGAGGAGAACCCGGTGCCCGGGTTTGACGATCGAATCCAGTCCGCCAATAAGCTGAAGGCATTGGGCGACAGCTTGGTCGACAGTGTCTTGCTCGTAATTTGGACAGGAAGCGATGGCGACTTTTGAGTTCATTTAATCCTTATCCCGACTTATTGGTTAATTGTTTACTTATTCTTTTAAGCCCTTCTCCATTGGAAATGGAGAAGGGTTAAATGGTGTGATTTTTTATGGTTTTCCGGAATCTTCTTTTAATCTCCTATTAGTGAGTTTATTATATCATTATGGACTTTAACCACAAACTTAACCCCTCTCCATTTTTAATGGAGAGGGGCATTAATCACAGAATAGCCAATTAATCAATAAATTGGGGTGAGGATTGGGGTGAGGTGCCTAATAACCGAGTCTCTTGATTACCTCGCTGATCTTGCAGGGGACAAACGTGGGTTTTTTACCGAGCAGGATGGCGTTGTCAGGGTCTTTAAGCCCGTGGCCGGTCAGGATGCAGACGACCGTTGATCCGTCAGGGACGTTGCCGGCTTTGGCTAATTTAATTAGACCGGCGACAGAAGCGGCGGAAGCAGGTTCAATAAAGATGCCTTCCTTGGAGGCTACCATTTTATAGGCTTCGATTATTTCCTGGTCAGTTACAATGCTGATCGAGCCGCCGGATTCCTCAGCCGCGGCAACGGCCGGTTTCCAGCTGGCGGGATTTCCGATCCTGATGGCAGTGGCAATAGTCTCCGGATTTTCGATCGCGTGGCCGCGGACAATAGGAGCGGCGCCTTCAGCTTGAAAACCGATCATCTTAGGCAGAGTGGTAATTTGTTTGGCGCCAAAATATTCTTTATAACCTTTCCAGTAAGCGGTAATATTGCCGGCATTGCCGACTGGAATAGCCTGGAAGTCCGGCACAGCGTCCAATTGGTTGCAGATCTCAAAGGCGCCGGTTTTCTGGCCCTCGATGCGAAAAGGGTTGATAGAATTAACTATTTCTATCGCATATTTTTCGCCGATCTCTCTGACTAGATCAAGGGCCTGATCAAAGTTCCCGTCTACTTCAAAGACTTTAGCCCCATGCATAATAGCTTGAGAAAGCTTTCCCAAAGCGATTTTTCCTTTGGGAATGATGACAATACAGTCAATCCCGGCTCGGGCTGCATAAGCTGAAGCCGAGGCGGAAGTATTACCGGTTGAAGCGCAAATAACTGCCTTGCGGTTTTTCTCCAGGGCCTTGGCCATAGCCAGACACATACCGCGATCCTTAAAAGATCCAGTAGGATTAGCCCCTTCATATTTTAAATAGACCTTGCAGCGGGTAATCTCAGAGATATGTTTCGCATAGAGCAGGGGAGTATTTCCCTCATAGAAAGTCACGACCGGCGTTTTGTCAGTAACCGGGAGGTAATCGCGATATTCTTCTATAACACCTTTCCAGCGCATGTTTTTCTCCTGATTATTTAATCTTTATATCTTTGGGCAGAGGGATGGTGCCCGAAGCTTTTATGGGGGTGGCAACCGTGACGCCCATTGTGCCGGCGGTAAGAGACCCTTCGATCCGATAGCTGATAGTGTCTCTACCCTCGGCGATACGTTGCGCAACAGCCAGGACACTGCCGAACAAACGACCGTAGCCAATAAAAACAGGAATCTTTATAAGCTTTTTTGAATTAGCCGGCAGGTTAAATCCGCCGCGCTCTTCGACCAGGAGCTCCTGGTTTTCAATGAACACTTTGTAATCATATTTGGAAACGTCGATGGACAAAGGATTTTCATTTGCGACATTGAACCAGAAGTTGACTTCAATTCCCTGGGCAGTTATATCCGCAATTTTATATTCCAGGAATTCCGCCTTGGGCGGAGACGGCTGAATGCAAGAGCTTAAAATAAAGGCAACGGAAATAAGGATAGGGATGATTAATGTTTTCTTAAGCATTTGGCAATAATATAGCACAATTAGATTTGTTTGAAAAGAAGCAGAAATATCCCGACCGCGATCAGCGCAATCCCCAGATAATTATGCAGCAGCAGCTTTTCGCCCAGCATAAAGTAGGAGAACAAGGCCACAAAAATAAAGCCCAAAGCGGTCATGGGGAAAGCCACGCTTAGTTTGAACCAGGAAAGGATTGCCAGCCAAAGAAAATAGGAAGAAGCCATCAAGGCGGTTCCCAGGAGAACGTAAGGGTTGGAGAGCAACGCCAGGCCGAGGCTAAAGAGATCTTTGCTCTCTTTGATGTTGAAGGAACCAACTTTGACCAGGCCGATCTTTAAGATTATCTGGCTAAAGGCCAGGATCGAAGTATATATAACGACCCAAATAAATAACTTGATCATTCCGTGATTATTATAGGTGTTTAAATGGGTCAGAGCAAGCCCCTCGACTCACTCTCCTTAGATATGATATAATCCGTCCGTTATGAAGTATTCTATCCCTCGTGGAACCAAGGATATTTTGCCTGCTGACAGCCCTCTCTGGCAAAAACTGGAAGCAATTTGCCGGCATGTTTTTGGCGCTTACAATTACCATGAGATCAGAACACCTGTTTTTGAGAAAACCGAACTATTTACACGCTCAATCGGTAACACAACCGATATTGTTAAGAAAGAAATGTATGAATTTAAAGACCGCAAGGGTAGAAGTTTATGCTTGCGGCCCGAAGAAACAGCTCCAGTGGTCAGGGCAGGACTTGAGAATGGCTTGATCCGACCGGATCAAGTGACCAAACTTTATTATATTGGACCAATGTTCCGTTATGAACGGCCTCAGGCTGGCCGTCAGCGCCAATTTCATCAGGCTGGGGTAGAAGTCTTTGGTTCAGCAGACCCTTTAATTGATGCTGAAGTTATCTTAATGAATGTTCAGTTGTTCGAAGCTTTGGGTCTTATGGATCTGGAAGTTAATATGAATAGTGTTGGTTGTCCAAAATGTCGACCAGAATTTCGCCAGCAGCTTAAAGCCTACTTTAAGGATAATATAAGCAAGATGTGTGATGATTGTCGGGATCGGTTTGAGCACAATCCATTGCGCATCTTGGACTGTAAAGAGGCGAAATGCCAGAAATTTATTAACTCAGCCCCAGCCTCAGTCGACACTTTGTGCGCCGACTGCAAAACCCATTTTGAAGAAGTGATTAAAATGCTTGATTACCAGGAAGCCAAGGTTGTGGTTAACAAGCGGTTGGTGCGCGGACTTGATTACTATAATAGGACAACTTTTGAGGTCGTGGCTAAATCACTTGGGGCGCAAAACGCTATTTCCGGTGGCGGCCGGTATGATGATCTGGTGGCCGAGCTGGGCGGGAAACCAACCCCGGCGGTCGGGTTTGCCATTGGCATTGAAAGGGTGATCGAGGTCTTGAAAAAATCAGAGATCGCGCTGGCCCAGCAGCCAAAGGTCAAAATATTCTTTGCCGCGCTGGGCGATGAAGCAAGAAAGCTAGCCTTTGATCTGGTGATCGGCTATAGAGAAAGATTCATCAATGCGGATATGGATTATCTGGGCAAATCCCTGAAGTCCCAGCTTAAATTAGCGGATAAACTGGGCGCGGAAAAAGTGATCATTTTGGGTGAAGATGAATTGAAAAAAGGATATGGTATAATTAAAGATATGAAGACCTCAAAACAGGAAGAGGTCAAATTAGATTCCCTCGCGGAGGTTATGTAATAATGAAAGATTTTCGCTGTAAACAATGCAATCGTTTGTTAGCCAAGGTTTCGCAAAATTCCCGGGTGGAGGTTAAGTGCTCCAGGTGTAAAACCATTAATCTTTTCTCCGAGGAAATATTTATCACGATTGAGGAAAGGAATAAGGACCTGTGTACCGATCCAGAAACTGCGGGGAATTAAATACAAAAGACGTTGGTAAAGAAGCTGCCTTGGCCGGTTGGGTCCATCGCCGGCGCGACCATGGCGGCTTGATCTTTATTGACCTGCGCGACCGTTATGGTTTGACCCAGGTGGTTTTTGACCAGACAAACAAGGACCTGCTTAAGCTGGCTGAGAAACTGCGCGGTGAATTTGTTGTTTCTGTTAAAGGTAAAGTAGTTGCCCGGACTGCTGAGGCTGTTAACAAGAATATCCCGACCGGTACCATAGAGGTGGCTGCCACTGCCTTGGAGATCCTTAACCCGGCTAAAACTCCGCCGATCGAGGTGGCTGACGCTAAGACAGAGCCCGATGAAAATATCCGTTTAAAATACCGCTATATTGATCTGCGCAAGGAAAAAATGCGCGAGAACCTGGTTTTTCGTCATAAAGTTATCAAAGCTATTTCCGATTGTCTTGATCAAGAAGGTTTTTTAGAAATTGAGACGCCGTTTTTGACCAAGTCAACGCCAGAAGGCGCGCGCGACTTTTTAGTGCCTAGCCGCGTCAATCCGGGTAAATTCTACGCGCTACCTCAGTCGCCGCAATTGTTTAAACAGCTCCTCATGGTTGCGGGCATGGACAAATACTTTCAGATCGTCCGCTGTTTCCGAGATGAAGACCTGCGGGCGGACCGGCA
>JAHIZU010000077.1 GCA_018814265.1 Candidatus Margulisiibacteriota bacterium
AATTCGACCGTATACAGAAATTTTGACTTGTCTTTATGTCGGATCGCGCCAAACATTGCTTGATAATTCAAATCCGTATCAAAGACACAGACTTCCCGCCCTAATTTTGAAGGAGAATGGGCATCAGAACAGGAAATTAAGCTGATATTATCAAGCTGGGACAATCTCCAGTTCATCGCTGGATCAGACGATAACCCCGTTTCAATGGCAAAGATATACTTTGTATACTTGCCAAAGCATTCTTCAATAGAATCAAAACCAGAATTAGATCCGAAGACAGAAAACCAGGGGGTCCAGGCATGGGCTGGAATGATCACACAATATTTTGAGATATTAAAAACGATCTCAGCCAGTTTCTCCGCGTCCAGGCCCAGTATCGGCCGGCCGTCTGCAGTTAAATTGCCAATTTTGCCCAGTTGTTGATTGATTTTATCAACGATCGCAAAAGACGGAGCAAAAATCAGATTATGGATTTTACGCGTTTTTCCGTTTTTAGAATAAATACTGCTTATTTCAACATTTAGAATAAATCGGACACCGTTATATTCAAAAAGGCCTTCTTCTGCTGGTTTTAATTTCTTTTTAAGCTCAGCTAACCATAGTGGATGAGTAAAATCACCGGTGGCAATAAGATCAATGCCCTTAAGCTTGGCCCATTTGGCGAAACCCTCCAGGTCCATATCCTTGGACGTGGCGCGGCTATATTTGCTGTGGATGTGGAGATCAGCAATAAACTTCATTCAGCCAGGATTTCCTCTCGGAGCCGCTGCATCAAGCGCATGTAATACCGCAGGTTGTGAATGGTTAAAAGATGCAGCGCTAAAATCTCGCGCGCCCAGAAGATGTGGCGAAGATAAGCGCGACTGAAATTCTGGCAGGTATAACAGTCACAGGTTGGATCAATCGGTGAGAAATCTTTTTCAAACCTGGCCTGGCGAATACTGATTTTGCCTTCGTCACTTATAAAAGTTCCATGTCTGGCCAATCTGGTTGGGATCACACAATCAAAAATATCCGCCCCCAGCTTCACTGCGCCGGTAATATCTGACGGAAAGCCAACTCCCATCAAATGCCTGGGCTTATCATCCGGCAAAATATTGGTCACAATAGCCAGCATCTCAAACATCTCGTTCTGCGGCTCGCCAACAGAAAGTCCGCCGATCGCGTATCCAGGAAAATCAATTCCCGCGATCTCTTCTGCCGACTGTTTGCGTAAATCTTTATACGTCCCTCCCTGCACAATCCCAAACAGTGCTCTGTGTTCAGCGTTCTGCGCTCCGTGTTCTTTGTTTGATTCCTTTGCCCAAACCGTAGTTCTCTCCAAAGCTTTCTTAGCTTCTTTTTTGTCACAAGGATAAGCCACACATTCATCCAAAGGCATCATGATATCGGACCCAAAAGCAGCTTGAGTCTCCAGCACGCTGGCTGGTGTTAGAAAATGCTTGGTCCCATCAATATGCGAGGTGAATTTAACCCCTTCATCGGTTAATTTGCGCAGGTGAGCCAGCGAAAAGACCTGAAAGCCGCCAGAATCAGTCAAGATCGGTTTATCCCAACTAATGAATTTGTGCAGGCCTCCGGCTTCCTTAATCAGATCAGGCCCGGGCCTCAGCAGCAGATGATAGGTATTGCCAAGGATCATTTCCGCCCCGATCTCATTAAGATCCCTGGGCGACATGGTTTTCACGCTGCCCTGGGTGCCAACAGGCAGAAAAACCGGAGTATTTACAATCCCATGAGGAGTATGGAGCTTGCCAACACGGGCTTTGGATTTCTTTGATTTTTTGGAGATTTCAAATTTGAAGGTCATCTTTCAGTTTCTGCCAAATATTCTGGACCCCAATTATTTCCGCCCACTTATCAATATACGGCAGATCAAGTTTAGGACCAGATATCTTTAGTATCCCTTTTACATCATCGATATGCTTTTGAGATTCGCCCATTTTATACCATTCGAGTTTCTTTAAAATAACGTCTTCAGGGGAAACAAAAATTGCCTGCTTCTTTTCATCAAAAGCCTCTTTTCTTTTTCTGGAAAATTCTTCTTGGCCAAAAGCATCATTCTTAAGAAGGTAAAAATCCACTTTAATTCCTTTCTCGGATTGAATGAGGTTAAAATGGCCCTGCGATCTCAGCGCCTCAAGGATACTGTCTAAATTCACATAAAATTCCTGATCAAAAGAGGCGGCAAATTGCCTGGCTTGATTTTCGTTCATATCAACAACCACATCCATATCCAAAGTGAGGCGGGCTTCACCATAGGCAATTGCAGCAACCGAACCACCGATCATATAGGGGATTTTTAATCTTTCTAAAACATCAATAACACAGCCAAAAACATCGTGCTCAATCATTGCGTATAAATCTTTTATATATTTCTTTGTTTAACTCAGATTGTTCCATTTGTGGGTTCTGGCGGCGGATTTCCGAAGCAACTCTATTGCGGGCAAATTCATACAATTCAAAAGCGGATTCCAATCGTTTATTTGTAGGAAGGTTTTTTAGAATTTCCAGGTGTTTCTCTTTATCTTTAGACGTCATGATGTTTACATTATATCATATTATCAGCATAGCATCGCCGAAGGAGAAAAAGCGGTAGTGAAACTTCATTGCTTCCTGATAGGCCTGCATAATAAAATCTCTACCAGCAAAAGCCGAGACCAGCATGATCAAAGTCGACTTTGGCCAGTGGAAGTTAGTTATCATGGCATCAATGGTCTTAAACTGGTAGCCCGGGTAAATAAACAAACTCGTTTCTCCCTGGATATCCTTTGGCTCGGCAGTAAACACTCCTTGATCAACTGTTTCCAGCGCCCTGACCACTGTGGTCCCAACCGCAATTACCCGATTGGCTTTCTCAATCGCCTCGATCGTTTCTTTGGGAATCTCATACTGCTCTGAATGCATCTTGTGGTCTTCAAGTTTCTCAGTCCAGACAGGCCGAAAGGTCGCCAGCCCGGTGTG
>JAHIZU010000007.1 GCA_018814265.1 Candidatus Margulisiibacteriota bacterium
ATCCCCAAAATCAGTTCGGCTGTACCAAAAGGCGACATTAGCGTCAGCAAAACGGCGGTTAACTTCAAAACGATACCCCACATCCCCAAAAATAAATCGTCCTACTTTTAGCGCCGCGTCAAAGCCTAATTCCGGCAGCTTTAAGTAGCTGGAGCCCATCAGGCTGTAGTAATTCAGGTTAAAATCCGTGGCAATAAACTCATGCTCATCCCTGGCAAAAACGTTTGTATAGTCTAAGCCAAAGCCCAGCCGCTCGTTGGCAATTAGTTTCAAGAGCTCCAGGTTTGCCCCAAAAAAGTTTTCAGTCAAAAACCCGACTTGAACATTCCCGTAAAGCCCGCGGCCCAAGCTTAAAAATTGCGCCAGAGAGCCGTAATAAAGGCGCGTATTTAAATTCTTATACGCCGCGTTTATGTTGTTATAAAAGGGCACCTTGACGATGCCATAAAGGCTGGCGCCGTTCCAGAGCTCGGCATAGCCCCATACATCCACGCCTAACCTGGCCTTATAGAAATTATCCCGGTCCCCGAAGCGGTTTTCCAGACCGGGCAAGAGGCCCCAGCCCCGGTAAAAGCGCTGCCTGGTTTTGGGCTTTTTGTAAGCGCCCTCTTTTTTAAACTCCGCTGGGTCGTAAAAGACTAAACTGTTGGCAAATTCTTTATCTGAAATCTTGTCAAACATGTAATCAAGGTATTTATTCCGGTCAACCTCAATGATCAAAACACGGACGTTTTTTACCTTAGGAATAAAATAGGCTTTGTTTACGTTAGTTGGGGCAGAACCAAAAGCCAGGCGCATCATGCGGCCCAGGGCTTTTACGTCTGAGAAATAATGGGTATTTTCATATTCAACGCTCAGGTAATCCGGGGTCAGATCTGCTGCCAGATTAATAAATCCTTCCTGGAGCGCGTACAAGAATATCTTGCTTAAGACCGCAAATTGGTCAACATGCGCGTAATCTTTTTCTTCGATGTCTTCAGCAAAGATCTTGTCTTT
Organism: Candidatus Margulisiibacteriota bacterium; assembly: GCA_018814265.1. Classification (GTDB taxonomy): domain Bacteria; phylum Margulisbacteria; class WOR-1; order O2-12-FULL-45-9; family O2-12-FULL-45-9; genus JAHIZU01. Next base: position 997 of record JAHIZU010000007.1, read on the forward strand.
GCTCCAGGGGAACAAATGTTTGTCCAAGGGGATCGCCAGCGCGCCGTTGACCATTAACTGTTGATTATTATCTGTTGCCACATCTATTTGCAAATTATAAGCTGGTTTAAAGCGTGCCCCAAGGACTGAATACCTGGGATAAAACCCGGTAGGGGCGGTTTTTAAGCCGCTCTGATTAGCTTCATAGATCAGGCTAAACCGGTCTCCGGCCAGTTTTAGCTGAACTCCGCCAAACCAGCCGGCCAGCGATTCAGTGCCGTAGCCCAGGGTAAGATCCAGCCAGCCCAGCTGTTTGGAAGCCACGGCGTATGAAGCAGGGAAAACTTTGGTCCCTAGCACATCCTGCGCGCCAACTGATAGCGCAGGCAATAATTTTGTTTCCGGAATGATCCGCAGCTTTAGATCCATGGCTCTGTCTTTAAAAGTGCCAAACCCGGCCCAGGACGGGTCGATTTGTGATAGATCGTAAGTTAGCACGTCGGTGAGCTTAAAGGTAACCTCTAATAAGTCAAAATAACCCAGGCTGGCGTAATAAACATTGTGGGGATAAGCAAAGCTTGCGCCGAGGATTGCCTGGCCGTGTTCTAAGGTTCGGCCGGAGGGCAGGCTTAGCAGGCTGCCAAAAGCCGAGCTGCAAAAAATACCCAGGAACAGCAGAACAACAAGCTTCTTCACGACTGGATTATAGCACAATGATTTGAGATTTTAGCAAATTCTTCAATGCTCAAGGTTTCCGGCCGGCGGCGTTGATCAATTTCGGCGCTGGCCAGTTGATATTTGGCCAGGGAATTCCTTAACTGTTTCCTTCTCTGCTGAAAGGCAGCATGGACAATATCAAAAAACTTTTTTTCATCTTTGACCGCAAACTTTGGAGTTTGATATGGCTTGAGCACCACCAGGGCGGAGCCAACCTCAGGCCAGGGCAGGAAAGATGATTTTGAAACCAAGGAGTTAAGCGCTACTTCAGCGTAATATTGGACAAAAACAGAGAATGAGCCATACTTTTTAGAGCCGGGCGCGGCAACCATTCTTTCGGCCACTTCTTTTTGCACCATGAGAACGGCTAGCTCAGGCTTTTCTCGCGCCTCCAGGATCTTTTCCATGATCGGAGCGGTTATATAATAAGGGAGATTGCCGATGATCTTGTATCTCCGGCCCAGGGTCAGTTCATGCAGTTTTGTTTTTAAGATATCATTTGGAACAAAGGTTATATTCTGGAATGGTTTTAGTATTTCTTTGCTGATGCTGAGCAGCTCTTTATCAATTTCAATGGCAATCAGGTGATAGACCAGTTTAGCTATTTCCGCAGTCATCACGCCCAGACCGGAGCCGATTTCTACGACTAAATCATCGCGATTAAGATCGGCTGCTCTGATGATCCTTTGCAGCACGCCGGGGTCAACCAAAAAATGCTGTCCCAAACGTTTGCGCGGATTGCGATTATAAGTGGCTAGCAGCTCTCTAGTGATCTGAGCAAGCGTTGGGGTCATTTATGTTGGGCAAAATGGGCGGCAACCTTGATCGCTTCGAATAGACTCTGGGGGTTGGCCCAGCCTTTGCCAGCAATATCAAAGCCTGTGCCATGGTCAACCGAAGTGCGAATGATCGGCAGCCCCACAGTTACGTTCACCGATTTGTTAAATGACAAAAGCTTGAGCGGGATCAGCCCCTGATCATGGTACATGGCGATAACAATGTCGAACATGCCGATATTAGCCAAATAAAAAATTGCATCCGGAGAAATCGGGCCTTTGACATTGATGCCCAGCTTTCTGGCTTCGTCTACAGCTGGTTTAATGATCTTAATTTCTTCGTCGCCAAACAGGCCGGCTTCTCCCGCGTGAGGATTAAGACCGGCCACCCCGATCCGGGGCTTCTTTTCTCTAAGCTTAAACAGGGTTTCGTGGGCTAATTTAATTCTTTTAACTATCTTATTCTTATCCAGGTGCTTGCTGACATCTTTGAGCGGCAAATGGGTGGTGACCAGCATGATCCAGAGAGTGTCTGAAACAAACATCATGGCGTAATTCTTGGCTTTGGTCCGGGCGGCCAGCAGCTCGGTGTGGCCCTGAAACTTGTAGCCGGCTTTGCGCATCGCTTCTTTATTTATCGGAGCCGTGGCAATGGCGTCGATCTTGCCGTCTTTAGCCAGCCGAATGGCCTTTTCAATATATTCAATCGCTGCCTTGCCCGCGGCTTTGGAAACCTGTCCCACCTTGAGGCGGGGACTGACGTTTTTTAAATCCAGCACATCAAGCGTGCCTCGGTGAAACTTGGCTTCAGAAATCTTTTTGATCGGGTTGATCTCAATGTTAGGGATCTTGGCGACTTTTAAAGCCTGCCGCATGGCTTTGCGGTCGCCGATGACCACGCAATTGGCAATAACCTGGATTTCAGAGGCAGTCAAAGTCTTGGCGCAGATCTCCGGCCCAATGCCGGCCGGGTCCCCCATGGTGATGCCGATGATGGGCTTAACCATTGTACTTGATCCCCGCTTTTTTCATGCGGGAGATGGCTTCGGCGATCTTTTCGTCCGTTTCAACTAAGGCGAACCGGACATAGCCTTCGCCGAGATCGCCAAACCCAATCCCCGGAGATACGGCCACGTCAGCTTTATGCATCAGGTGCTCGACGAACGACATGGCGTTAAAGCCAGAAGGAACCGGCACCCAGAGATAGAAAGTGGCCAGGGGTTTTTTTAGTTGCCAGCCTAATGAGTTTAAGCCGTTGACCGCGATATCTCTTTTTCTTTGATACGACTGGCGCATTTCATCAAGATAATTGTCCCCAACTTTAAGGGCAGCGGTCCCGGCTTTTACCGTGGCAGCAAAGGGGCCGTAGTCAAGATTGGTCTTGATATTTTTTAGGGCATTGATCAGTTGCTTATTGCCTACGGCAAAGCCGAGGCGCCAGCCGGCCATGCCAAAGGTCTTGGAAAGACTGTGGAATTCGATGCAGACGTCTTTGGCGCCTGGTACAGATAAACAGGAAATGGGTTTTTGTCCTTCAAAATACAATTCCGCGTAGGCAAAATCATGAATCAGGATCAGGTTGTGTTTCTTGGCAAAGCGCACAGCTTTTTCAAAAAATTCCCGGGGAGCGGTTGCTGCTGTAGGATTAGTTGGATAGGATAGCGATAAGATCTTAGCTTTATCAGCAATGCTTTTATCGATTATGTCTAGCTCTGGAAGAAAGCCGTTCTTTTCTACTGTAGGCAGGACAATGGGCTCTGCGCCGGTTAGTACTGGTCCGCGAAAGTGGGAGGGATACATGGGCAGGGGCACCAGCAGCGTGTCGCCTGGGTTAAGGAACGCCAGGTAAAAATGCGCCAACCCTTCTTTGCTGCCAACTAAGGTCACGACTTCATCTTTGTGGATGTTAATGCTGTATTGCTGTTTGCACCACTGGCAAACCGCGTCAATAAAAGCCGGGTCGCCTTCAAAAGAAGAATATTTATGGCTCTTGGGATCTTCCAAGGCTTTGATCAAGGCTGCGATAGCTTCTTTTGGCGGCAGGTGACTGGGTGAGCCAATGGTCAGGTCGATCAGGTCCTTGCCTTTGGCGCGTTCATCGGCCTTAAGTTTATCGAGCAAGGCAAAAACATAAATGGGTAGCTTTGATAGACGTTGCGCTTCTTCTATTTTCATATTAGTCCTTCCAAGGATTCTTTAGCCTGGAACGAGCTTCTGACAAAAGGGCCGGCAAAAACTTTTAGCCCTATTTTTGCCCCGGCCAGTTTATACTCATTAAACTCATCGGGGTGTACATACCTGGCCGCTTTTGGGTGATCTTTTGTTGGCGGCAGATATTGCCCAATGGTTACGATGTCGCAGCCCGCGTCTTTTAGGTCATTTAAGACGCCAAAGACTTCCTGCTTATCCTCGCCTAATCCTACCATAAATCCGCTTTTTGTGTAAACTGTTCCTTTTTGGCGTTTGGCCAGCTTAAGCAATGCCAAAGAGCGCTGGTAAACAGCTTGCGGCCGGACAAACTTGTAGAGCCGGGGAACGGTTTCAACATTATGGTTTAGCACGTAAGGTTTTGCGTCCAGGACGCTTCTTAAGGCATCCTCATTGCCCTGAAAATCAGGGATGAGAAATTCGATTTTTAATGGAGGGACAGGGCTTGTCCCTGTCCGTGAATTATTTCGGACAGCCACAAGGGCTGTCCCTACATTTTTAAAATGCTCTGCCCCGCCATCCGGAAGATCGTCCCTGGTCACAGACGTGACCACTACATAGGCTAACCCTAATTTGTCAACGGCCCGGCTGATTCTTTTTGGCTCTTCCGGATCCGGGGCAAGAGGACTCCCTTTTTCAACTCCGCAAAACCGGCAGCTGCGTGTGCAAATCTTGCCCAGGATCATAAAGGTTAGCGTGTCACGAGAAAAGCACTCGCCTATGTTGGGGCATTTGGCGGATTCGCAAACAGTTGAAATATCGCAGTCGCTGATCAATTGGCGAAGACGGCGAATATTCTCTTGTTTAGGGATTCTTTTGACCAGGAAGTTTGGCAGTGCCACTTAATAGTTTTTCCAGTCTTTCTCGATTGATAGCGTAATTGATAGCGTCTTCTTTGCTGATCGTTCCCTGTCGATACAGTTTGGTGATCGAGGCGTCCATGGTGACCATGCCATGCTGAGTGCCCAGTTCGATCATGGAATAAATATCCTGGTTGGTGCCTTTGCGAATGATATTGCGGATGGCCGGGGTGCTGATCATGAGCTCATGGGCCAGCGCCAGGCCTTTACCGTCTTTTCTGGGGATCAATTGTTGCGAGATGATCACCTGCAGGGTCAAAGAAAGCATGGAGCGGATTTGCGCCTGCTGGTGGGGCGGGAAGACGTCAATAATCCGGTCAATTGACTGGACCGCGTCCTGGGTATGAAGGGTGGAGATGACCAGGTGGCCGGTTTCCGCGGCAGTAATGGCCATCTGAATGGATTCCAGGTCTCTCATTTCACCGACCAGGATGACGTCCGGGATTTGACGCAGGACCCGCTTGAGCGCCTCGGCAAAAGAGATCGTATCCAAACCTACTTCGCGCTGTTCAATAACGGATTGTTTGGGCGAGTGAACAAATTCAATTGGGTCTTCAATGGTAATGATATGGCAGGAGCGGGTGGAATTTATTTCATTGATCATGGCGGCCTGGGTGGTTGATTTTCCGCAGCCGGTTGGCCCGGTTACCAGGATCAGGCCTCTTTCCAAAGTCGTAAAAGTCTTAATGATCTTAGGCAGCCCCAGCTCTTCCAGCAGGGGGATCTCTCTGGGCACTCGCCTAATGGTTGCGCCAATGGTGCCCAGCTGATAATGGAGGTTTACCCGGTAGCGGCTTTGCTGGTCTTCGGCCGCAGTGTCCAGTTCTTTCCAGTTCTCAAATTCTTTAAGCGCGCCTTTAGACAGGAGTTCTTCCAGCAAAACTTTAACATCATCGGCAGAAAGTTTTTGATCTCCTTGTTTGTGCAAAAGATTGTCGATCCTGAGCAAGGGTGGGTGGCCGGCGACCAACAGCAGGTCCGAGGCTTTAGTTTGGTTCAATTTCAGCAGTAAGTCTTTTATGTCCATATTAGTTCTCCCCTGTTTTGACTTTGGTTCGGAATTACTATATAATTTCCTTATCTTAATGTCAAGGTTGATCAGCTGGCTGCTTACACGCTAAATAAATGTTGTATCTTTTTTTGCTCTTTGTAATTGGGACAATTGTTGGCAGTTTCTTAAACGTTTGCATTCATCGTTTGCCGCGCGGTGAATCGATCATCTTCCCCGCTTCACATTGCCCCCTTTGCCATCAAAGGCTAAAGGCTTTTGATCTGGTGCCAATCCTGACCTATCTTTTCCTGAGGGGCCAATGCCGTTATTGTAAAGCGCCGATCTCCTCCCGCTATCCGCTAGTCGAGTTTATGACCGGCGCATTTTTTGTTGTTGCGGCAATAAAATTTCCCCTGCTGTCACTGTCTTTCTGGTTTGCTGCGGTTTTCAGCGCCTTGCTAATTATTGTTTTCTTTGTTGACCTTGAGCAAATGGTGGTGCCGGATGTGGTGAGTGTTGGCGGAATCTCGCTGGGGTTGCTCTATAACTTAGCCCGGGCTTTAGCTTTTCCCCAAGCCGGTGAGGCAAATCCCTTTTGGTCGGCCCTGGCCGGAGTAATATTAGGGTTCCTGCTGTTCTTTTTGATCGGCGCGCTGGGTAAGTTTTTATTTAAAAAAGAAGCTATTGGAGAGGGAGACCTGTTTCTGGCAGCTATGCTGGGGGCGTGCCTGGGCTGGCAACAGCTCTTACTGGCTGTTTTTTTAGCTTACCTGCTGGCCGGGGTCGTTTCCCTGGTGCTGTTGGCCGCTGGCAAATTAAAAATGGGTGATTATGTTCCCTTTGGGCCGGCCTTGGTCAGCGGAGGCTTGGTTGCCTTGTTCTTTGGCCAGCAGATACTCAACTGGTATTTGAACTTATTTTATGTGGTTTAATCAATTATGAAAAAATTTGGCGTTTTGTTGTTTGTTTTGTTAATTCTTTACTTTATTTTTCTCATTCGGCAGGATATAATTGACAGCTTGGAACTGAAGCGGGAGAAGCATCGAGCGGCTACGAGCATTCAACAGGCAGAGGTTCAGGCTAAAAGCTTAGCCAACCGGCTCAAGGCTTTACAAAATGACAGCTATGTTGAAAGCTTGGCCAGAACCCGCCTGGGTTTGATAAAAAAGGGCGAAACAGCTTATAAAGTTATCGGGAGGTGAAAACGAGTTTGTCTATTGATATCGGTTCGGAAATCGAAGGAAAAATAACCGGAGTGGCTAATTTTGGCGCTTTTGTTGAGTTGCCGGAGGGGAATGCCGGGCTGATCCACATTTCTCAAATCGCGGATACTTACGTGCGCGACGTTAGCAAGCACCTGAAAGTTGGCGATGTTGTAAAAGTTAAGGTCCTGGGCTCGGCCAAGGCGGGTAAGTATGATCTGTCCATAAAACAGGTTGGCCAGGCTAGCTGGCAACAACAGCAGCCGTCGCCGCCACAGCGGCGACGGAGGTCCAGGGAACAAGAGGATCAACCAGCGCCAGGCAGCTTTGAGGATAAAATCACCCAATTTCTAAAGCAGAGTGAAGAAAAGCAGCAGGACTGGAAGCGCAATATTGACAACAAGCACGGGATCAAGAAGAAGAAACGCATTGTCTAACTTAGCTGCCCGGGTGCCCGCCTTCGGCGGGTAAA
>JAHIZU010000078.1 GCA_018814265.1 Candidatus Margulisiibacteriota bacterium
ATCTAAGGTCGCTGAGAATGGTGCGAATATTTTGTTCTTCCAATTCTATGCTCTCCACTAATTTGAACTGCGCCAGGGCCCTTGCGAGGTTGTGTTCTTTATTTTTTACCTTGAAGTAAACATTTCCTTCCAAATAATCAGTAAAAAACCGTAAGCCAAGTTCAAAGGCAATTAGCCTGATTGCGTCGTATATGTAGTCATAATCATGTTCAGTTAAGAAATGTTTTGCTTCTGAGAAATATCCATCTAAAATTGCTTTGCACAAATCAGTATCAAAATACACATCGTTAAGATTTTCAACGCTTTCCCCTGCCGGATTACAACAGGACCTGAGGCAATCTCCAATGTCATAATGGACTAGGCCAGGCTTGACAGTGTCCAGATCAATAATACTTATTGCCTTGCCAGTTTTTTCATCAAACAGGATATTGGAAATTTTGGGGTCACCGTGAATGGTGCGGAGGGAGAGGTCATTTTTCTTTTTTGCATTTTCCAGGACATGGGCCAATTTTCTTCGTTCCGTTACAAAATTATGGCAAAAGGTTATGCTGGCGGATTTTTTGTTAACGAGATGGCCTTGAGAGACTTCATCGTACTGGATTAAATAGTGTGGGGTTATGTGAAATCCTTCTAAGGTATCGTGCAATTGGTTTATGTCTATGTCACAGATAAGGCTGTGGAATTTGCCAAGTGCGTAGCCTGCTTGATAGGCCTGAGGGATGTCTTCGATTTTATCATATGTTTGTGCGTGGTTAATAAAACTGATGGCTCGCCAGAATCCCCCATGATCATCAACAAAATAGTCCTCGTTGTTTTTCGTTGTAACTATGCGTGGAACCGCCCATTTTTGGTTTGATAGAGTGTTCTCGGAACGACATCGTTCAAGAATGTGGTTCGTTACAATGCGTAAATTATGCATGATGAATTCGGGGTGCTGGAAAACATGCGTGTTAATGCGCTGGAGGATAAACTTTTTTGGGGAAGAATCTAATGTTATTAGAAAGGTCTCATTGACGATGCCAGAGCCGTATTCACTAATATCGAGGATTTTACCATTAAAGTTAAAGTGTTGCGCAACAGCAATCAGATGGTTCAAAGTATCACCTGTTAAATTGTTTGAGGATGAATTGCCAATGAGTATAATAAAATCATAGCATTTTTTCTGGTTTGAGAAAAGCAAGGGTCGTAAGACAAAGTATGGTACTGAAAGAACACCGATTCAAATATCATATGAGGCAGCTTTGGCAGTTTATTAGTATAGCTTTGCTCTTGTTGTTAACAGCTTGTGCTACACAAGACGTTGATGTCCTTGATACACGGTCGAAAGTGGCTGTGTTAAGTGAATTGGGTAAGCTGGGATATACTATTCAGGTGGGTGCTTTTTCAAATATCGATAACGCTGTGCGGCTTACCAACTCTTTAGAAAATAAAGGATTGGACGCTTATTACTTCCTCTATAAAACAGGATTGTATAAAGTCCGGTTTGGTGATTTTCCAACAAAAGAGCTTGCCAAAAGGAGGGCGGAAAATCTTCGCATTGATGGGATTATTGATGAATTTTATATAGTCAAGCCAGAAAGCTATGCTGTGGCACAATTAGGAAAGCGTGGGCAAGGGTATTTTCGTGATAAGCTTGTTGGCACCGCAGAGAGCTTTATGGGTATTCCCTATAAGTGGGGTGGAAGCTCGGTGGAGGATGGTTTTGATTGTAGTGGGTTGACTATGGCGGTTTATCACTTGAATGGCTTGAAGCTTCCAAGAAATTCCCGGTCACAATATAGGGCCGGGATGCCGGTTAAAAAAAGCGAGCTTAAAAAAGGTGATCTCGTTTTTTTTGCTACAAAAGGTGGTAAAAGGATTTCTCATGTGGGAATCTATGCCGGGAATAATGTTTTTATCCACGCGCCAAGAACTGGCAAGAAGATACGCAGGTCATCATTGTCAAAAGGATATTTCAAGGATCGATATGTCGGTGCGCGGACGTACATGAGGCCAGAGGGATAGGTGTCTGGCAGGTGAGCAGGTGTGGCAGGTTGTATTTGATAAGTTGGTCAGAGATGTTTATTTCGTTGCACAAAAGATAAAAAAAGCCCCCGGGTAAAAGACCAGGGGGCTTTGCGGTAAAACGATTTTAGCTCTAATTAATTATATTTTTTGCACATTGGCAGCAGCAGGGCCTTTCTGCCCGTCAACTATCTCGAACTGAACCCTATCACCTTCTCCCAAAGTTTTAAAACCATCTGTTTTGATTGCAGAATAGTGAACGAAAACATCGTTGCCGTTATCCTGCTCGATGAAACCAAAACCCTTTGACTCATTAAACCATTTTACTTTACCTTGCAACATAACTAAATACTCCTGTACACCCATTTTTGCGGGCTTTCTAGATTTTTGGACGCGCAACACTTAGGCATAAAAATAAAAACCGCACAAAAAAATTTAATGCGCAGTTTACTCTTAACATGCTTATAGTACTACGCAATTTAATATATTAACTTTTTTAGCAAAAATATTCGGTAAAAGCTATAAAAAAATAATAATGGTCAAAATGTTAGCCTCTTTTTTTATTACAAACTCTTTAATGATTTCAGCAACCTTTAACCTGTCCTCCACATCTATAAAAGCAGAGGGCTCATCCATTGTTATAATTTCAAAATCTCCTGACAGGCAGGATGCTATGCAAACCTTTTGTAATTCTCCTCCTGATAAGGTATTAATTTTATTATTTAATATTTTATTTAGTCCTAATTTTTCCAGAATATTCTGCTTATACCATCC
>JAHIZU010000008.1 GCA_018814265.1 Candidatus Margulisiibacteriota bacterium
ACTGGTAATCCTAAAACAGGAACAATCTACATAAATTATTAAGCAAAAAGTGCATCGCTATTTCATCAAAACCTTTGGCCCTTCGCAGGCTCAGGGCCAAATTAATGTATGAAAACATATTATATTAAAACCTTTGGTTGAAATCTGGAGTGAAGTTTATCACCAGCTAAAAAACGTCCTGGAATTCATCTATAAGCCCCTCGACTAGCTCGGGGTATAGTGTGAAATCCTCCCCTAAACTGGAACTAACCCCCTATAGTATACCTGTACACATTGTTGTACATGCTGTTGCTGTGTTGCGGTCGTTGCTGATACTTGTGTATTAATATATTTATTAGTGTGTTGTCCCGATTACCATTATTTTATTTAATGTGTCGGGATCCCGCTAAAGCGGGATTGCATTGTGTTTTGTGTTGTTAAGACCTTAGGGGAGAAGGATTGAGTTCGTGGTTAAAGGATATATGCATCCCTCGACAAGCTCGGGACAAGTCCCACCATCCTTTAAGGGAAAAGCCCCAAGGCTTAGTTAAAGGATTGATGACTAAGCTCTTAGATACAAGGCACATTTTTGGCTACACAACCAAAAACAGGACACGCAAAAAATAGATCGCCCGAACACGCTAGATATTTGCACTTGTTTTATTGTTGCTGCGTTTATTGTTGCTATATTTAAAAACAAAATCCCCATCTAGTACTTCGACAACATTATGCAGAAGAGGAAAAGGATAATTATTATGTTGTCTCAGCACAAGTTAAGTTATTCGTTAGCTGCCAGGTTGCCGCCTTAGCGTTAAGGCCATGCTCAAAACACCTAAGCACATCCCTCGACCCTTCGACTCTGCTTCGACTCGCTCACTACGTTCGCTCGCTCAGGGCTCGGGACAAGCCCTTCGGCTTCGCTCAGGGCGAGCCCCCACCGTCCTTTAAGGGAAAGCACCAAGGCCTGATCAAAGAATTGACGACTAAGTGCATAGATACAAGGCGATTAGCTCAATGTACAAGACCTAGCTAAACTAAGGTAATCGCCAATCCTTCGACCCTTCGATAAACTCAGGGCAAGCAATCTCAGGATAGGGCAAAGCCCGCGCTATTTATATTATTTGATAAAACCAGACACATCAGGGCAAGCGCTATGCCCCTCGCCACCCCACCACAGCCAAGCAGTCGGCATGTTTTTGAATGGCGGCAAAAACATGCCGACTATTCCCGCTGCCTCCGCCTTCGGCGGACAAGTTCAACAGATATTTTTATTGCTCTTTTTTCCCCACCGCCCCGGACTCAAATTAAAGACTTTTTTTTGGAACAATTTTTGTACGACCTGCGCGCTGCTCGCCAGCTCGCAGCACAGCAGGTCTTCATTGATTTTTATTTAAAACATAGGGGCAATAATGTTCCCAATTTTCTGGTTATAGTTTACTTATTATTTAAAGCTGCCATACCCAGGGGAGTGTAAATAGATTAGTTACTGGTTCAAGGCCTTATTATTTTAATAAAATCCATGATACGAGCGCCTTATTAGCATGTACAAAACACTTCAATTTGCAGGTTTTTTTCACACCAAGAGGGCATAATTTCACCCTATGTAAGGTCTAATTTCACACCTGCCTGCCGGCAGGCAGGCTACTGTTTACAAGATTTTACTGGCTTGATACGATATAATATATAAGGGTAAGAGCCAATGGCAGATTTAGAGTACTTAAATAACATTGAAGTCAAAGCCTTACTGCGAGTTGTAAAAGATCCTCGCGATCTAGCTATTATCCAATTACTTCTTGGCACGGGTCTATATCTGAACGAAATGCCTGAATTAAATATTGACTCGATTGATTGGAAGAAAAAAATTCTTCATATTAAAGGTGGCCGGCAAAGAGATATTCCGGTAAATGATGAGTTATATGAATCTTTGGTGGCTTGGTCCCATGGGAGAATTGATAATCCAGAAAAGGCCCTCTTCATAACCTCAAAAGGTAAACCGACCCGCCTGTCTTCCCGTGGTATCGATAAATTGATCCGAAAATATGGAGAGGATGCTGGTATAAAAAAAGCCGTCAATGCCCAGGCTCTTCGCAACACGTTTGCTGTCCGTCTTTTTGCCAAGGAAGTTTCGATTGATAATGCGGCGAACATTTTGGGCATCAGTTCGCCCAAGGCGCTAAGACGTTATGTTAAAGCCGCGCAAATGGCCAAAGAGGGGAAGGTGCCAAAAGAGGAGCTGGAAAAGCTGGATAAACGACCCAAGATTATTCAGCGGATTAACAAGCTGATTGATCGTAAGCCAAAAGAAGCCAAAGTGATAGAACCGGTTTTGCCAGATAGCAAAGAACAGTTAACCGTTGGCAGGGAATCTATCATCAATAATATCCGTGAGAATTTATCAAAAGAATGCTCAACAATTCTGATCGGGGATGTGGGAATGGGCAAAACCCACCTTTTGAAACTTATTGTCGCGGAAGGCAACTATTTATATTTAGACTCCCCAACACCCATTAAGCAATTTCTGCAAAAAGTGTGTGAGAAATATTGCCCGGACTGGTCAGAACGGCTTCCCAATAAGGCTAGGTCGAGCGCGAAAGAAATTGTTGAACTTTTAGCCAATGTCTTGAAAGAGCGCGATAAGAAAGAAATTGTTGTTATTGATGGTTTGGATAAGTTGAAAGCCTCTGATATAGATAGTTTTTTGGGGTTGCTGGACTGTTTTATTGTTCTAGGCGCCGCTGATAAAACGTCTGATAAGCTTAAACAGATTTGGTGGAAATTCAGAAGAATTGATCTGCCTCCGCTTTCCACAGACGCTGAAAAAGCCCTCATCAAGCACTTGGCAACTGGTTTGACTATAACCGATTATAATCTTTTAGAAACCAGGATCCTCTCCCTTGCGGGTGGCATGCCTCTGGCAATTGTGGAAATGGTCAATCAAATTAAAGGCAGGCCAGTGGTTAATAAAGAGGATATACGCGATTTGTATCACGACGCGGGAGTTAGATATCGTGATTGGACACGAGTGCTTTTTGTCTTTTGGGGCGTAGCCATGATTTCCAGGTTCATAGCTTTGGGAGTGCATAGTTTCGAAAATTACATTTTAGCAGGTTTTGGTATGGCTCTGATTATGACCATTATCAAAGTGTTCAGGCCAAGGAGATAAAAAAGTATGCTTGCGCCAACCCATAGTGTATTTGGAGTATTTTTAACGTTAATTGTGCTGGCTCTGTTTGGAGTCAGATTAAGTCTGCATTGGACAATACTTGTCTTTGCGGTGCTGGGCGCCATTTTACCTGATGCTGATTATCCGACCTCTGTAATTGGCAGGCTTCTTTATCCGATTTCTTCCCGCCTGGAGCGCAAATTTGGTCATCGCACAGTTACTCACTCTTTGATTGGCTGGATGGCAGCGACCATTGGCTTTGGGGTCATAATTGCGTTCATTAGCTTGATTCCTCAAATTTCAAGCTGGGGTTGGGGAGAGCTGCCGCCGCGCTGGTTTGCAGCGTTCTCAATCAGCTATTTGTCGCATTTAATTTTGGATATGTTTAATAAGCGCGGTTCCCAGCTGTTCTGGCCTGACCAGACTAGAGATGTAATACCGCGAGACCATAAATCAAGGATAGCATCTGGCTCACGCGCTGAAATTATTGTTTTTATCTGTGTTCTGATTATGCTTGTTTTGGCTTTGCCCATCTCAAAGTATGGTTTGCCAAGTACCATTCACTGGCTTTTGGCAACTTCTGGTTCAGCCATTGAGGAATTTAAAGGCTCCAATACTCTTGCCTATTTAGAATTCAAGGGTCATTTTAAAGATACGATGCAGCCGGTAGAAGGTAAAGCGGAAATTTTAGACGCGCAGAATAAAAGATTAGTCGTCCTTTATAAAGGTCATATCTACACCATAAGCGATGAATTAGCTTCTGATATTCTAGCTGATAAATTGAGAGTAAAAAGGACCGATATCCCGCTGAAATTTGAAAGGAGAGAATTTAAAGACGAAACTCGCGACTACCTGTTATCGCAGATCCCAAAAGGCGCTAGAATTTCCGGTGTTATAAATTTGCCCGAGGGAATGAAAGTCACCATTCCGCCTTATGCTGGTTCCTTTAGCCCGTTTGAGCAAAAAGGCGATAAGCTTTATCTTCATTATGCATCCAAAGAGATGATCGAAGAATTAGGATTGACAGAACAGTTTGATGTTCAAAAAGAAAAGGACTTGGTGGAACTATCCAGGCTCCAGATTAAAGCTAAAAGCATAAGAGGCCAGGTCGAGAATATAGAAAGCGAAGCCAGTCTAACTAAATTAGGCCAGGAACTGCTTTTGACTCCGGAGGAAATAGAAAAAAGAAATGCTCAACTCGACGATCTCAGAAACCAACTCCAGGAAATTGATCTAAAAGTTAAGGAAGTTAATATTAG
>JAHIZU010000079.1 GCA_018814265.1 Candidatus Margulisiibacteriota bacterium
AGGCCATCAGAAAATAATTGACAAAACAGTTAAATATGCCAAAAAAATCGGTGTCGCTTCCCTGGCCATTACTTTTGATCCTCATCCCCAGCAATTAATTGTGCCGGAGCGCGGCTTGAAGCTGCTTACGGACCTGAGAGAGCGCGAGGCGCTATTCAGCCAGTTTGGCGTTGATGGTGTGGTTGTTATCAACTTTAACCGCCGCTTGCAAAAACTCTCTGATGAGGTGTTTGTGAAGAAGTATCTGGTTGATAAGCTGGGTGTGTGCCGGGTATATGTTGGTTATGATTATGCCTTTGGCCAAAACCGTAAGGGAGATGTCCAGCACCTGAAGGCCTTAGGGCATAAGTATGGCTTTGAAGTTAGCGTTATTGGGCAGGTATCTGCTGGCCACCATATCATTAAATCCAGAATAATCAGGGAATTTCTGGCTAAAGGGCGTTTTTCCGAAGCTCTTCGTTTGCTGGGGCATGCCTATCAAATCAGTGGCAGGGTGGTAAAGGGTTCTGGCAGGGGTAAATCCTTGGGTTTTCCCACTGCTAACCTGAAAATCGACCATCATAAGCTTATTCCAGCTCACGGGGTCTATGCCGGGCAGGTAAATGGCCTGCCTGCCGGCAGGCAGGGCAAAAAATGTGTTGTAAATATTGGCGCGCGGCCAACATTTGGCACTGATCAGACCGTTGTTGAGGTCCATATTTTGAATTTCCACCGTAATATTCGCGGAAAATCATTAAAGGTCAATTTGACCAGAAGTCTGCGGGATGAATTGCAGTTCTCTGATGTAGAGAAACTCCAGGCACAGATCAATAGGGATATTGCCAGAGTATAGCCTCTTGTGCGCTTGGCTATTCTGTGATATAATACAAAATGATGGTACTAAAAAAGGTAAGGAAAGAAGAAGTCATGGGGAAGTATGCCCAGAGCAAAGGGGATACTGGGTCACCCGAAGTCCAGGTAGCTTTGTTAACAGAAAGAATTAACTCCTTGGTCGAGCACTTAAAGAAAAACAAAAAGGATAACCACAGCCGACGCGGCTTGCTCATGATAGTTAGCCAGCGCAAGAAACTGCTCATGTACCTTCAGGGCAAAGATGCGTCAAGACATCAGAAGTTGTCGGCAAGTTTAGGTCTTAGATGACAAAAAAAGTTGAATTGGATTTTGGTGGAGGCAAGGTCCTCACACTAGAGACCGGGCGAATGGCGAAGCAGGCAAGCGGGTCTGTGGAGGTCCGGGTAGGCGATACCCTGGTTATCGCGACCACTGTGATGTCCGATACCCCCAGACCAGGCATCAATTTCTTCCCGCTGTTAGTTGATTTTGAAGAAAAGCTTTATGCTGCGGGCAAGATCCCAGGCGGCTTTTTCAAACGCGAAGGCAAACCAACTGAAAACGCAATTTTAACTTCTCGCCGCATTGACCGGCCCATCAGGCCGCTTTTCCCTGCAGGTTTCCGCAACGATGTCCAGCTGGTGATCACGCCGCTTTCCGTTGATCAGGAGAATCCTCCTGATATCCTGGCGCTCATTGGCGCTTCTGCTGCTTTAGCCATTTCTGATATACCATTTGATACCCTGATCGCGGCTGCTCGTGTAGCCAAAGTTGGGGATAAACTTATTATTGACCCGACCGTTACTGAGATGCAGGATTCAGAAATGGACCTGGTCGTAGCCGGCAGCAAGGATAAGATTTTGATGATTGAGTGCGGCTCTGAAGAGGTTCCTGAGGCCGAGATCATCAAAGGGATCAAGGAAGCGCATAGCCGGATCAAAGAGATCATCAAGCTGATAGAAAAATTGGCCAAAGAAGTTGGCAAAAAGAAGAAAACAGTCAAGCTGTATGAACCGAATGAACAGATTGCTAAATATATCAATGATAATGCGGCAGACAAGATCACGGCCGCGATGAATATTGCCAATAAGGCTGATCGGGATAATGAACTGGCTAAGATCAAGGACGAGCTTGAGCAGGGCATTAAGGATGAAGCGCTCAAGAAGATTTTTGGAGAGAACAAGGCTGACATTGGTAATGTTATTGAGAAGATCCAGAAAAAAGCTGTGCGCAAGATGATCCTGGACAAGGATAAGCGGCCGGATGGCAGGGGCTTGAATGACCTGCGCGAGCTTAGCTGCGAAGTCGGTATTGTGCCCCGGGTCCATGGTTCAGCCTTATTTTCCCGCGGTGAAACCCAGTGCCTGACTGTCGCAACCCTGGGTGCCTTGGGAGAAGAGCAAAGGCTTGACGGCTTAAGCCCTGACGAAACCAAGCGCTACATGCACCACTATAACTTCCCGTCCTACTCGGTTGGTGAGGTCAGGCCAATGAGAGGCCCGGGACGCAGAGAGATCGGACACGGTGCCCTGGCTGAACGTTCGCTTCTACCGGTGGTACCTGATGAAGAGAAATTTCCATACACTATTAGATTAGTTTCTGAAGTTTTAAGCTCCAATGGCTCGACTTCCATGGCCGCGACCTGCGGCAGCACCTTAGCTTTGATGGACGCCGGGGTCAAGATCGATAACCCGGTCGCTGGTATTTCAATCGGCCTGATCAAGGAAGGCAACAAGGAAAAGCTGTTGACCGATATCCAGGGGATTGAGGATTATTATGGTGACATGGATTTCAAAGTTTCCGGTACCCGCAAAGGGGTGACCGGCATTCAAGTTGATGTTAAGACCGATGGTCTGTCTCATGACCTGATCGCCAAGATCTTTGCCCAGGCTAAAGAAAACAGATTTAAGATCCTGGACAAGATCGAATCAGTTATTGCCCAGCCGCGGGAGGAACTGTCGGAATTCGCGCCTCGCGTCAGCAGCATTATGATCGATCCTGATAAGATCGGTCTGGTTATCGGGCCTGGCGGCAAAAATATCAAGCGGATCATTGAAGAAACAGATGCTCAGATCGATATTGAAGATGACGGACGTGTCTTGATCACCTCAGCCAATGCCGAAGGCGCCAAGAAAGCCAAGCAGATCATCGAGGACATGACCTATGAACCTAAGATCGGCGAGGTCTTCAAGGGTAAGGTTGTTCGTATCATGCCTTTTGGCGCTTTTGTTGAGATGATGCCAGGCAAGGACGGCCTGGTCCATGTTTCTCAGATCTCCCAACAACGCGTAGCCAGGGTTGAAGACGCTTTAAAACTTGGTGATGAGGTCTATGTTAAGCTGGTTGAGGTCGATGAAAAAGGCCGCAAGAACCTCTCGATCAAAGCTGTTACTGACGAAGATAAGAAACGGCTCAATAAATAATCCCTGCTTTTTTGCCAAACCCCTGATTAAGTGCTAAAATAAACCCAATGGATGCCACAACTGGCGTAATCGTGCTGTTGTTTGTCTTTACGATCTTTTCCAGCTTGGGCGGGAACAAAGGCTATACGCCGCCTGACGTGACGACCGTGACTACCCTGCAGCCGACCTTTTCTCAGCCAGAAAATCCAATCTCAAGAGGTCCGATCAATGCCACTTTCCTTGGTGGTGGCGGCTTAGCTGCCCAAAAGCCGATCCAACAGTATATTTTAGCTTATCGTAAACCCGAAGAAGCCGTGGCCATTAGTAAGGCTATTATGCGCCATACCCAGACTTATAATGTAAATCCTAAGTTAGTTACAGCCTTGATCCGCCGCGAATCAGGTTTTAATCCCCGGGCTATTTCCAAATCAGGGGCTGCTGGTTTGGGGCAGCTATTGCCTTCAACCTGCAAGACCACTGGCGTGACCAATCCCTATGACATAGATGACAATGCTAAAGGCACTGTGCGTTATGTAAAATATTTGCTTGATAAATTCAATAATTATGGTGATCAGGTTTCCTTTGCCCTGGCTGGCTATCTTGAGGGTCCCAATGCTGTGGCCCGCAAAAAAGGCTACAGTTCGACCACAGGGAAATACGTTAATGATATTCTAAGCATTTACCACAAACTCTAGCCCACTGTCGGGATTCCGACGCTTCATTCGTAAAAACCTCAAACTTACCCTGGTAATAAGATTGCTTGCCTGTTTTATATGCTTTTAGAACTAACTCGGGAACAGCAGTTGATCCTACTTGGCTTGGTCCTGGTTATTGTTTCCGGCCTGGGTGTTATGGCCTTTCGTCATTTTGCTGCTGATCCGGCAAATGAGATCTTAATTGAGGCTCCGGAACCCCAACAAAATATTCCACAGCTTGACACGAGCAAGATCATTGTTCACATTACTGGCGCGGTTAAACACGAAGGCGTTTATAAGCTTAAGCTAGGAGATCGGCTGATCGATGCTTTGGCCCTGGCCGGTGGAGCCACTGCCTTGGCAGATCTTTCTGCCATTAACCTGGCAGAGAAGGTCAAGGATGGGCAAAAGGTGAATATTCCCGTTAAGCAAATAACGGTGGAAAGAGTATCAGGGCATCAGAATATCGGAAGATCAGAGGGAACTTCAGGGAAAATCAGCATAAATGCGGCCAGTGAGAAGGATTTGTGTAAGGTTCAGGGCATTGGGCCGACTACCGCAAAAAAGATCATTGAATATCGCTCGACTAATGGGCCTTTTCCCAAGATCGAAGATGTGATGAAAGTCAAAAGTATTGGCAAGAGTAAGTTTGGGAAGATAAAGGATCAGATTTGCATATAGATCCTTGCCCTCACCCCAACTGAGCGGTTAAGTGGTTGCTAATAAATTAACGGCCCCTCTCCCAGGGGGA
>JAHIZU010000080.1 GCA_018814265.1 Candidatus Margulisiibacteriota bacterium
GGCAAGTTTATTCATTTTGTCCACACGTCGCCTTTGGTCAGGGATTTTTTCCTGAAGCCTGATTTTATCAGCTTATGGAAAAAGATCGAAGCAACTGGTGGCGAGGTTGGCGTTCACTGCCACGAAGAAGAGCTATATCAAGCCTGGCATTATGATGATCCAACCAGGATGGAGCCGGCGATCAACGCCTTGTTCGAAGGTTTGACAAAAAACGGTCTGACTCCCAGGTCCTATCGCGGCGGCTTCATGACCTTTAGCCACAAAACCATTCCCATTCTGGAGCAGAACGGGATATTTCTTGATTATTCTTGCGACCCTGGACGCCACATGATCAAAAATAATGCTTTGGTCTCTGATTGGCGCAGCGCTCCGACCAATGTCTATCGAATGGCATATGATGACCATAGGAAAAAAGGAGACAGCCGGGTGTTTGAGATCCCGCTGGGCATATATATTGAACAGCAATCGCTTTTGTCTATCTGGAAAAAGCTTAAGGCGCTGAAAAAGAACAAAGGCACGACCATTGTTTCAGTTCTGGCTCATACTTACGATTTTACTAACTGGAAAATGCGCCTAAAAATCAAATTGGCCCTTTCATTATGCAAAATATATGGTAAATTTATAGATTCGAGCGAAATTTTGCAGAAGATCAAGGAGTTGGGTTTGTGAAGATTGGGATAGCTAGAGAAGATAGAAAAGGCGAGAACCGGGTTGTCATGCAACCAAGTGAAATTAGATCGCTTACTGGCAAGCATCAAGTCCTGGTGGAAAAGGATGCGGGGCTTGGCGTTGGCATAGAAAATAAACTGTATGAGCGGGCTGGGGCCCGGATAGCCAGCAAAAAAGATGTTTATGCCTGCCCATTAGTGGTCAAGATCAAGGAGCCGATCGAATCAGAATTAAAACTGATGAGGCCAGACAGTGCGATCCTGTCCATGCTCCACTTGAGAAGCCGGCCGCACCTGGCCAAATTACTGCAGAAATATAAGATCAATGCCATAGCTATGGAGGGGATCAGGGACCAATTTGGCACCCGGATGATCGAAGCCTTGCATGAGACAGGTTATCTGGGCATGTTGAAAGGCTTTGAGCTTTGGGGCAAAGACCCGAGCAAGGCAGTGGTCAAGGTCATGGGTTACGGCAATATTGCTCAGGGGGCGATCCAAGCTGCGGCGCGCAAATTTGCAAAAGTCATGGTGCTCAATAAGCGTGATGTTAACGAGATGGAAAAACATATCCCCGGGACTGATATTTTGGTTGACGGGATCTATTGGCCGTATCATCTAAGAGGCAAGGTTTACTTGGTAAAGAAAAACATGCTCAAGCTGTTAAAGCCAGGAGCCGTGATCGTTGATCTCGTGGCAAATCCAGCGGGAAAATCGCCGATCGAAACAGTGCGGCCAACGACTTTATCTGATATTTCGTACAAGGTTGATGGTGTGATCCATACTGCTTGCTGGGGTTGGCCCGGACTTGATCCAGTCAATATTTCTAAGCGCTATAGTATCCAGGTCCTGACCATTCTGACCAAGATCGCGAATAAGGGATTGAATGATCTGCCAGACTTTATTAAGAGCGCCTATTATGAGGTTGGCAAATGAAGATCGGCATAGCTGCTGAGAACCGGCCGCTGGAAAAAAGGGTCATTCTCCAGCCCGAAGATTTGCGCTCGATCGCCAAGAACCATCAGGTGCTGGTGGAAAAAGGCGCAGGCCTTGGTGTTGGCATACTTGACGCTGAATATGAAGCGATCGGTTGTAAGATCAAGGCCAAGGAGCAGGTCTACGCGGCTGACCTGGTCGTGCGGATCAAGGAGCCGACCGCTTCAGAGATCAAATTAATGAGGCCCAACAGCATCTTGATGAGTATGATGCACTTGCGCTGCGAGCCGATCCTGGAAAAGAACCTGATCAAGCAAAAGGTCATTGCCATTCCACTGGATATTCTCAAGAACCCTATGGGCAAACGGATCGTTGAGGCGGTGATGGATTCCGGCCGCATTGGCATGGATTACGCTTTCCAACTCTGGGGCAAGGATCCGGGCAAGGCTGTGGTCAAGGTAATGGGTTACGGCAACATTTCACGCGGCGCGATCCAGGAAGCGGCCAGGAAGTTGGCTCATATAGAGGTCCTTAACCGCAAGCATTTTGTGGAGATGGCAAAACATTTGCCTGGCACTGATATTCTGGTTGACGCGGTCAACCGGCCGTTCAGGCGGGTTGTTAAAAAAGAACCTCCTTTTGTTACTAGAAAAATGCTGAAATTGCTTAAGCCGGGTTCAGTTATTGTTGATCTGGTCTCAAATCCAGAAGGGCACGCGCCGGTGGAGACCATGAGGCCGACCAGTTTACAAAAGCCTTATTTCATGGTCGACGGTATATACCATACTTCCCTTTGGGGCTGGCCGGCCATGGACCCGGAATATGTTTCCAAGCGTTACAGTATGCAAGTTGCGCCGCTGGTCAAGGCAATTGCGGCCAGGGGGCTGGCCAAGGCTCCGCTCAGTGTCAGGAATGCGATCATCTGGACAAATGAAGGACAAAAAGTCGTATAAAGTTGGTAATATAAATATTGACCGGGAAATTGACCAGCTGGCCAAAGCATACAGCTTGCCCCAAACCCGAGCATACATTCATGACCTTTTTACCACAGTAATAAAACTTCACCTGGACGGCGCGGATGAACGTGATCTTTATTTGGTCACCAACACGCTCAAAGAACTGCGCCATATCTTTCGTGTATTTACCAAGTACCGCGACAAACGAAAAGTGGTTATGTTTGGTTCGCACCGCAGCCCGCAAAATAGCCTAGAGTACAAAATGGCTGAAGAGTTTGCCAGCGAAATGGTCAAGCACGATTACCTGGTCATTACTGGCGGAGGCGGCGGGGTGATGGAGGCTGGCAATAAAGGCGCGGGCAAAAAGGGTTTTGCGGTCAAGATCAAGCTGCCGCTGGAAAAGGAAGCCAATCCTTACGTGGCCCGCGGAGAAAAACTTATCAATGTTAAATATTTCTACACCAGGAAGCTGGCTTTTATCAAAGAATCTGATGCCACGGTCTTGTTCCCAGGCGGCTTTGGCACACATGACGAAGGTTTTGAAGTGCTGACGCTGATGCAGACTGGTAAGTGCACGCCGCGGCCGGTGGTCATGGTCGAGGCGCCGGGTATGTCTTATTGGAAGAACTGGTTAAGGTTTGTTAAAAATGAACTTTTGCCCGGCGGCTTTATCACTCAGACCGATCTGGGCCTTTTCAAAATAGTTGGCTCGGTCCAGGCAGCGGTCAAGGAGATCAAGGATTTTTATCGGGTTTATCATTCGATCAGATATGGGCGGGGCCTGACTGTTATTCGCTTAAATCAAAAAGTGGCGGCCGCTGACCTGGCTCGCTTAAGTCAAAAATACGCTGATATTATGTCTGGCGAGATCAAGCCTTGCGGGCCGATTCCAGCTGAGGTTCGCGCCAAAGAATTGCTGGAGAAGCCGCGCATCTGTTTTAAATTTGACCGACAGAGTTACAACCGGTTGGTGGGTTTAGTCAGGGATCTCAATCTCTGCGCTTGAGCCCGGATATGATATAATCTTGCCAATGTTGCGCCCAGCAAAGCTACAACAGGCTTGTGGAAAAAAAACCATCAAGGTAAGTGCCGAGACGCCTTGTAGCTGACTCCACTTTAGCAGAGAAATCTGCTGGAGCAGAGCGGAGTGACAAACTTCCGGTCTGATGGATAACACCAACAGAATCGGGAAGTGCGAAATTGCAGCCCGTAGCATAAAGCGAACTCTGCAGCCTCGTAACATTATTAGCCGAAAGGCA
>JAHIZU010000081.1 GCA_018814265.1 Candidatus Margulisiibacteriota bacterium
ATGGTAGTAAAATTAAAGACCGCGCTCGGTGTCTCTTGATCACAAAGGTCACGGGCAAATATTTGCCAATAATAGGTTTGTCCATTGGCTAAAGTATCTGGAATAGTATGCTGGGTCACCTCAATATTATCATAGGTTAAAGGCGTGGCAAAAGAATTGTCTTCGTCAACCAGCAAGCGGTAGGTTACAACATCCCCGGTATCTGGATCAACCGACGCGGCCCAATGAAAAGCCGGAGATAAAGCCATATCTGTCGTCCCATCCGGGGGAGCTTCCAAGTTACTTACACTTGGAAAATGGTCGCAAAAACTGCCGGCGTCCGCATCAGCATCAGGCCCGCTATCAGGAATGTCTGCATCTTCACCGCCATCCACGCCACCGTCTACGTCGCCATCCGCATCAACTGGCACCTCATCCCACCAATCCCCCATTAAAGCGCAGCCAGCGACACCAACCGTCTCATCATTTGAGTAAAAAGCAGACATCGCACTGCGTCCAAGATTTGTAACATATGATATCGGCGAAAAACTAACTGATCCAGACATATTATTACCTCCTAAAAATAAGTTATCTTAGCTTTTATATCCAGATATTTATCGGGAGCCAATGGGGAAAATTTCAGTTTATTTGTGGATTATAAAAGACTCTTGGGGCAGGTTATTTTACAACCATGGTACCCACACCATGGTCAGTAAATAACTCGAGCAGTAGAACATTGGGGATCTGGCCATTAACAATATGCACCTGGTCAACGCCTTTTTTCAAAGCGTGTAAGCCGCATTTTACCTTGGGGATCATGCCGCCGGAGATGATCTTATTCTTGATCATGCGCTCTACCTTGTCAGAATCAACCTCAGAGACCAGCTTGCCTTCCTTATCCAGCACTCCGTGCACATCAGTGATCAGGATCAACTTGTCCGCGCCCAGCTGTTCTGCGACAGAGGCGGCCGCGCTGTCCGCGTTGATATTAAAACGCTGCCCGCGGTGACCGACACCGATCGGCGCTAAGACCGGGATATAACCTTTTTTCATCCACTTGCGCAGAAAACGATAGCGGATACCCGCCACCTGGCCGGTAAAACCCAGGTCGTGATAATTACCCTGGCCGTTCTTGACCCAGATCTTCTTGGCCTTGATCACTTTTCCTTTCTTGCCGTAAAAACCCTTGGCCTTGCCGCCATTTTTCTTAAGCAGGGAAACTATCTCTTGATTAACCTTCTTCCCCAGGACATTTTCCACGACTTTCATGACTTTTTTGCTGGTCACGCGCAGCCCCTGGATAAATTTCGATTCCACCTTTAAGCGCTTTAAGCGGTTACTAATGGCCGGCCCGCCGCCATGGACCAGGATCGGATGCATCCCCACATATTTAAGCAGAACAACGTCAGCCAGCAGGTTCTTTTTGAGCTCAGGATCGATCATAGCTGAGCCGCCGTACTTGATCACGATCACTTTGTCGTGAAAGCGCATAATGTACGGCAAGGCTTCGCTGATAAATTTAGCTCGTTTAATAAGTTTTTCGAACATATTTTTTCAAGGAGCCTGAGACTAAACGTCTCGGCTCCTTTTCCTGAATACTATTCATAATGGAACCGCGAAGCACCTCGACTTCGCTCGGTGCTGCCCTGAGCATCTCGACTCCGCTCGATGCTGCCCCGAGCTTGTCGAGGGGCTTGCCGAAGGGTTCATTCGCAGGTTCCATTCAAGTCCTGTATTTGGCGTTTATTTTTACGTAACCTTCGGTCAGGTCGCAGCCCCAGCCCTTGGCTAACGCTTGGCCAACGCCCAGCTTAACGTTAATAATATCTTCTTTGCTGCCGATTTTCCAATCAAATTTAAATCTCTGCCAGTTGACCTTAGCCGAAGTAGCGCCAACTGCCTGCAGGATGCGGCCAACATTCTTGTCACGGCCGTAAACAGCTGCCTTGAGCAAGAAATTGCCGATAATCGACTTAACAACTTTATTGGCATCAGCTTCACTGCGCGCCCCAGCAACCTTGACTGTCATCAATTTAGTGGCCCCTTCCCCATCACGCGCGATCTCTTTGGCTAAATATTCACAAACGAATTCAAAAGCCTTAATGAATGATTTTCCTGGTTTAGATTTCGACTGGCCGTTCGCCAACACAAAAACACAGTCACTCGTAGACATGCAATTATCTACTGAGACCAGATTGAACGACTTATTGACCGCGTTTTGCAGGATCTTTTTCAACAAGCGCTTATCGATCACCGCATCAGTAGTAATAAAAGCGTGCATCGTGCACATGCCCGGCTCGATCATGCCCGAACCTTTGGCAATGCCGCCGATAGTAATATTGCCAACCTTGACCGCGATCTCTTTGGGCCGCGTGTCAGTAGTCATGATGGCGCGAGCTGCTGCCCCGCTGCCCGTTGTCGAAAGTTTACCAGCGATCTGCTTGATGCCTGCGCGAATCTTATTCATTTTCAAGGGCTTAGCAATCACACCCGTTGAAGTAACCAGAACATCGTTTGGCTGAAAACCAAGAACCTTGGCTGCTAACTCTGCCATTTCATAGGCAGCCCGCAAGCCTTGTTTGCCAGTCCAGGTGTTCGCGTTGCCCGCATTAGAAATGATCGCTTGGGCCAAACCATTTTTTAAATGATCCTGTGAGACTATAACAGGATTTCCCTTGACCTGGTTGGTGGTAAATACCCCAGCTGCCACTGCCGGAACAGCCGACACAATCAATGACAGATCAGGCTTACCAGACTTCTTCAGGCCACAGGCAATGCCGGCAGCTTGAAAACCCTTGGGCGCGGTTACCCCGCCTTTTACTTTTTTCATTATGGGAAAATTCCTATTTGCTCAAGACCAGTTGTCTCAGGCAGATCAAAGATCAGGTTCATGTTTTGCACTGCCTGGCCGGCCGCGCCTTTTACCAAATTATCAATGGCAGAAGTAACAATAACTGTATTCGTCTCCTCATTGACTTCAACTCCAATATCACAAAAATTGCTAAAGCAAACATTCTTCGTGCAGGGCGTGGGATAGATCCGGACAAAAGGCTGGCCTTTATAAAAATCCTTGTAAAGTTTCATTAGCTCAGCCGTTTTAGCTGGCTTTTTCAGTTTGGCATAAATAGTTGCTAAAATTCCCCGACTCTGAGGGATCAAATGCGGCACAAAGGTGACTTTTACTGTCTGATCTCCTGATATTCTGATGAGCTGATACTCTATCTCCCCCATATGGCGGTGGTTGGTTACACTATATGCCTTAACGCCCTCATTGCACTCACAATAGAGCGTGATCTGCTTTGGCGCGCGGCCAGCGCCAGACACGCCAGATTTAGCGTCGATTATTATTAACCCCGGCTCGATCAGCTTTTTGCTTAGCAGAGGCGCTGTGCCTAAGATCGAAGCTGTAGGATAACAGCCGGGATTACCAACTAAGCGTGTTTTTTTGATCTGCTCTTTAAAAAGTTCCGGCAGCCCAAAAACCGCTTCTTTAAAAACCGATTTGTCTTTGTGCTCGAG
>JAHIZU010000082.1 GCA_018814265.1 Candidatus Margulisiibacteriota bacterium
AGATGAAGACCTGCGGGCGGACCGGCAGCCGGAATTTACCCAGGCTGATATTGAGATGTCCTTTTGCCATGAGAATGACGTGATCGACATGGTCGAACGCGTCATGATCCACACCATGCAGGCATTGGAAAAGGATGTTGAACTTTTCCGGGGAAAGCATATCCCAAAAATTAAAACTCCTTTTCCCAGATTGTCCTGGAAGGATGCTATGCGCCAGTACGGTTCTGACAAGCCGGATACCCGTTTTGGTCTGGAATTACAGGAATTGACCGAACTGGTCAAGGATGTTGAGTTCAAGGTATTTAAAGATACCGCAAAGCAAGGCGGTATTATCAAGGCCATCAATATCAAGGGTGGGGCCACGTTCTCGCGGGCTGACATGGACAAGCTGGAAGACCAGGCCAAGAAACTGGGGGCAAAAGGGTTAGCCTGGATCGCTATAACTGAAAGCGGCTTAAAATCACCGATCGTCAAATTCTTCAAGCCTGAGCAGGTCAACGCTATAGTTGATCAGCTTAAGGGAGAGAAGGGTGACACGCTGATCTTTGTTGCTGACAAACCCAAGGTTGTTAATCAAGTCCTGGGGCAACTTCGCTTAGAACTTGGAGAGAAACTCGGACTGATCGATAAGAACAGGTTCGATTTTGTCTGGGTAACTGATTTTCCTCTTCTTGAATATAGTGATGCTGATAAGCGCTGGTTTTCGCACCATCATCCATTTACCGCGCCGCACGGCGATTGGGCTGATTTCGAAGAACGCTTTTTGAGGGAACCAGACAAGATAAAAGCCCAGGCTTATGATTTTGTTCTCAATGGGACTTAAATTGGCGGCGGCTCGATCCGTATCCATCGTATGGACATGCAGCAGAAGATATTTAAGGTGCTGGGATTTTCTGAAGAAGAAGCCAAGCGGCGTTTTGGATTTTTACTGGAAGCTTTAGAGTATGGAGCGCCTCCCCATGGTGGGATCGCCCTTGGTTTAGATCGATTGGTAATGCTTTTAGCGGGGATGGAATCGATCCGAGATGTGATCGCATTCCCTAAAACTCAATCTGCGCTTTGTCCGCTGACCGGCGCGCCTGATAGTGTAGATCCTGGACAATTGAAAGAGCTACATGTTAAAATAGTCTAGCCCTACTTTGCCCGTGATCTAGCCTGCTACGTCACGCCATAGTGGGGTTTTTAGTGGAAAATCAGTAAACAAGGAGATTTTTTTGTATGTCAGTAATGATCGTTGTTGGCACGCAGTGGGGAGATGAGGGGAAGGGAAAGATCACCGATCTGCTAGCCCGGGATATGGATATGGTAGTGCGTTTTCAGGGCGGGAATAATGCCGGGCACACGGTTGTGATCAAGGATGAAACCTTTAAGCTGCATCTAATTCCCTCAGGGATCTTCTATAATAATGTTTTGTGTGTGATCGGTAATGGGGTGGTTATTGATCCAGCAGTTCTATTGCAGGAGATCGAGACTTTAAAGAGTAAAGGGCATCCGGTTAATAACTTACGGATCTCTTCCCAGGCCCATGTTATTTTTCCTTACCATAAAGATCTTGATAAAGCGCAGGAAAAGAAAAAGGAAGCCGGCCGCATCGGCACGACCTGCCGCGGCATCGGGCCCTGTTATGTTGATAAATACAATCGCCGCGGCATCAGGATCGGCGAGCTTTTTGATCAAGAAACTTTGAAGTCCAAGCTGGAGTGGAATTTGGAAGAGAAAACCTTTTTGCTGGAAAAATTCTATGGCATGAAGGTCAAGCTTGATGTTGACGCGATATTGAACGAGTATTTGGGGTATGCTCACGCCCTCAAGAAGTTTGTAGTGGAGGAATCTTCTTCCCTGGTCTACGAGGCGATCAAGAAAAACAAGAAGCTGTTGCTGGAGGGTGCTCAGGGGACCATGCTTGATGTGGACCATGGCACTTATCCTTATGTTACTTCTTCCAATCCTGTTTCTTCAGGGGCTTGTGTTGGCGCGGGCTTTTCCCCCAAAGCAGTTGATGAGATACTTGGGGTTGTTAAAGCTTATGTTACTAGAGTTGGCGGCGGGCCATTCCCGACTGAGATCGAGGGTGGTGTCGGTGAAAAGCTCCGGGAGTGGGGTGGCGAGTATGGCGCGACCACTGGCCGGCCGCGGCGCTGCGGCTGGTTTGACGGTGTGGTCATGAAGCACGCGACTAAGATCAATGGTTTGACCAGTTTGGCTATCACCAAGCTTGATGTGTTGGATAATCTGGATAAGATAAAGATCTGTGTGGCTTATGAATATAATGGTAAACAGATAACTGATTTTCCAACGGACATCCGCAGATTAGCTAAGTGTAAACCAATCTACGAGGAAATGCCTGGCTGGCAGGAGCCGATCAACAAAGTTAAGGATTATAAAGATCTGCCGCAAAATGCCAAGAAATATCTGGATAAATTGGCTGAATTGGCTGAAGCCAGGATTTCATTAATTTCGGTTGGAGCGGAGCGGGGACAAATCATTCGGATTTAGATATTGGATATTAGAAAATTAGATATTAGGGGTACTAATTTCAAATTTCTAATTATCTAATCCTCTAATTTTCTAATTTATCGACTTATTTTCCACTGACTTTATTAGTCCGTTAA
Organism: Candidatus Margulisiibacteriota bacterium; assembly: GCA_018814265.1. Taxonomy (GTDB): domain Bacteria; phylum Margulisbacteria; class WOR-1; order O2-12-FULL-45-9; family O2-12-FULL-45-9; genus JAHIZU01. Next base: position 2,613 of record JAHIZU010000082.1, read on the forward strand.
GCATCTTGCCTATTTCTTCTGAAAGAGCGTAAAAACGATCATGCTCAGACTTTGAAATCCGACTTAGCCGTAAACAGATTTCAAGTAATGGCACACACTCAAACAATGAACCTCTAGCTATTTTGTAGAATTGTGCCTTTTCTTTTGCTGTATTTCTGCCATTGCCTTCTGCTATATTAAGCGGAATTGAAAGGGCAGCCCTTTTTATTTGATCCTTTATCTCTCTGTCGTCTATCTTTTTATTTAGAACATAAATGTTTTCTGCGAGCTCCAGCGCCTTTTTGTAAACCGATAAATTTTCAAACATAAATGCCATGATTTGACCTCCTATTACACCCAAATAAGTAGCAATTTCATTGCCAGCTTTAAATGAGTGATCTTATTAGAGAAAGTAATCGAATATGTCGTAATCCCGACAGTATAGCATTGGTTTGCTTGTATAAACGGCGGAACGCGGACAGATTATTCGAATTTAAGGCCAAGGTGATAAACGGGGATTCCCCGGCCTTGATTTCTTTCCTTTGTTACGTACTGAGTTGCTTCAGATGTAATATCCAAGGCTGCTGAGTAAAACGGAATCTCACTTAGAGGTCGAGCCAGAAAATGTCTTATTTTAGGGAAAACATTGACTTCTTCAGTCCGTATATGCAATTCTCCGCCTGGCGTAATAATTCTTCTGATTAACTCAGCTTCTTCTCCCACATCCTGTTTGTTGTAGGGCATTATCATAAAGATTTTTTCTGCTGATCCTTTCAACCAATCAAATTCTGCCCATTTTGCATTTATCGATGTGTAAGGCCTCTGCAGGAAGAAAAAACGTGAAGAGCTTGGATGAATAAAGTTATCAGGGGGCATAGCTGGGGCGTCCTTGTCTATACCCAGGATCCACGTTCCAATTCTCTCTGCCAGTTTGAGC
>JAHIZU010000083.1 GCA_018814265.1 Candidatus Margulisiibacteriota bacterium
GTTTCCAGCGCTCTTCTTTCAGAAATCCCCATAGCTTGCCGCACGTCTTTGCCAAAGTTATATTCCAGGGTCAAGCTTTCCAGGCCAAGTTTTTGTTCCAGCTCTCTTTCCAGGCCGCGGAAGACCACGGTTTGCAGCCGGCTGCTTAAGTAATCAGCTACCACGGCGTTAGCGTCAACCTCGGATTCATCTCCCTGGCCAACACCGGCCAAGGATTTGATAAAGTCCGGCAGCAGCATGACCTTGATCTCCTGCTCACTGTAGCCGCCGGCGACCAGCTCCTTATTTTCATTCTCCACAAAGCTGTCAAAGTCGACCTTTAAACCGCGGTCTTTTTCCACAGCGCCGATGACTCCCTGGAGGCGGGAAAGAATAATGACTTTTTGCATAATGGTTTGCCCGTTGGCTTCCGTCTGGTTTTCTACCTCAACCTTGGCAGCAATAGAAACATCCGGCATGGTACCCTCTTTGCCGTCCTCGCCGGTAAACATGGCCACGTTATCCTTAACTTTTTCCGCATTGTAGGGGTAATATTTTTTCTGCAGTTCTGTGCTTAATAAGGTGAATTCCCGGTTAAAAATAGTGACCGTGCCTCGTTTTAAAAAGACCTTGCCCAACAGTGAAGGAGATTCAAGGTTGCCGGATATCTTTAATTGCGGGCTGTTGATCTCAAGGTTCATAAAGATGTTGCTGAGGTCGAGCGTGGCCACGTCGCCCATTGAGGCGTAGACGTTCTTCTTAAGAGCAAGGGCCAGGTCTAAATTGAGCGGGAAAGTTTTCCCCTGACGCTGATTTTTTTTGGCGAGGGTGATCACGGCGTTGTCAATTTCTGCTTGGCCGGTAAGCAAAGGACCTTGGCTGAAATCAAAGTAGAGCGGACCGGCCAGCGCCGCCTGGGTAAGAGTAAGCACGCCGGAATAAAGATTCGGCAGATCAATGTAGAGAATGGTTGGGCTAAAGGCCAGATTTAATTTAACCCTTCTTTGTGTTGCCAGGATCTTGCTTAGATCTGCGGAACCGGCCAGGCCAATAAAATTAGGATACCCTTTGGAGGTTTGACCTTGCCAGATGCCAGTCAAGGCAGGAAGCTGGAGCTGACTATTTTTAATGGTGGCCTCACCAGAAATTGTTCTTATCTCGCCATCGATCAGCCTGACATATGCCACAGCATTGTCCAACTTGATCGTGCCATCAATTGCCAGATCCTCTAAAGTCCCGTTGACTTCTAACGAGGCCGTGGCCTGGCCTTGGCGCCATTTTATATCGTCAGTTATCAGGTTGAAAAGGCCAACGGCGTTGCCCTTGAGAGCGGCCTTGAGCTTGATTCTGCCGCCAGCAGAAAGATCAATCCAGCCACTAATTTTTGAAAGCTGATTTTGGTGAAGAAAAGAAAGCTCAGGAATATTGATCTGGTTGTTTCTTTTTGAGATCTGCGCGGCTGCTTTGTCAAAAGGCACCTCGGCTAAAGAAAGCTTGCTGCCGGCAAAAGCCGCTGTAAAATCCGGGTTATCCAGCGCTCCGCTAAACGAGGCGTTCATGTTGAAAGTGCCTTTATATTCTTTATTAAAGACCAGGCGCAGAATATCCAGGGACATGTTTTGGGCGGTCAGGTCCAGGGCAATGGTATTGTCAAACCCGATCTTTCCTTGGGCGGAAAGCTTGCCTTTGTCCTTGTTTAGCTCCAGAGAGTCTATTTTTAATTGATTGTCAGCCAGCGAGGCCTTGGCCTTGAGACTATCAAAAGAAAAACTGTGATAGTGGCCGTCTCTGACCTGTCCCTCAAACCTGCCTGAAAGCTTTTTGATCATACCTTTTAAATAGATATTACCAGCCAGGTCGCCGCCCATATTCAGCTCGCTGTCAGCCGCTTCTTCTCTCTGTGTTTGTTTCAGGATGCTTTCCCAGGCTTTGAGAAAAGAATCATTTTTGCCGTTAGTTGAATAAAAGTTAATCCTCCCCTGTCGACTGTAACCCCTGAAGGTGGGGAGGGACAGATCCTTCAGGTCTATTTTAACTTTGCCGCCGCTTTCCGGGGCGTAGGCTTTGCGCGAATATTCCGCCCGGATCTTTTCGCTCAGGTTGATGACGGAAGCCAGATTGCCTTCGATGACCTTAATGTTTAGGTCGAGAGATACTTCGTCCGGCTGGTTTTTTTTCAGGGCAGCCAGGTTAGCCAGGCCGGTGACCTCATAGCGGCTGCCATTATTTTCAAACAGCAGGGGCTGGGCAATGCTTAGCGTGTTTTTAGAATAGGCCAGGCTGCCCTCAACAGAATTGAAATCAAGTTTGTTGAATTGAAAGTTTTCCAGCCAAAAACTGGCGCCGATCTCCGGGTCAGTAATGTTTCCTGCCAGCAGGAGATTTAAGCCAAGCTTACCGTTGAGCCTGCCGTAGGGACTGGTGAATTGCCTGAACTCGTAAAAATCAAGGATGCCGCTAGCCGAGGCAGCTATCTTTTCTTTTTCATAGAGCAGGGAGAAGGTCAGGTTGGAATTAGCGGTTAAAAGAGAACAATGAGGGAAACTCAGCCGGCGATCCTGCCAGAGAAAGTCGAGTTGGCTGCTACTAATAGGGATCTCGGCAATATTTGTATTATACAGGCTGATTTCTCCGCTGGCGTTGAGGTCAAGTAAAGGATCAAAGGACGTGATCTGGGCTTCTTTGGTTATCAGCCCAAAGATTTCAAGCGCAATGTCCGCCTGTCCGGTCGGGTCCTTGGCTTCTTCAGGTAATAAATAATTTAATATTTTCAAATCAGAGAGATCGATCTTCTGGCCAGAGAGTTTGAGGCTGGTAGGATGGCCGATCCCGGTCTGACCCGAGGCTTGCAGCACAGACTGTTTTTGGCTTAAGATCAAATTATCAACGCGGATCAGGCCCTGGCCCATGGCCAGCTTGCCCTGGGCCAGATCAAATTGCTGCTCGCCGATCTTGCCCTGGCTCAAACTGACCTCGCCCGAGGCCTCGAGGTTTTTTAAAGGCGAGGCAAAGAATTTCTCATCCAGCTGCCATTTAATATCTCCCTGAAAATTGTCAACAGTTGTCTCCATTTTCCCCAGCCAACCAACGCCCGAAAGCTTGATCCCCTGGGCGCTGGCCCGCAGGTCAAAGAACAGGTCTTGGCTGATCTTGCCGGATGATCTTAGGCTGGCGGTTTTGGAGGTGGCGGATAGAGTTTCCAAAAGGATGTCGCCGTCCTTGACAACAAAAATGGCAGCCAAGTTATCCAGCGGCTGGCCAAAGAACATGGCCTGGGAAAGACTGGCTGAGAGATCTCCCTGCAGGTCATTTAACGGGCCGGCTAAATATAATTCTCCTTTGGCCAGGCCTACTATGCCTGGGGAATTTTGGGCGAGTGACCCGAGGTCCAGCTGATCCAGCTTTGCTTTAAGGGAGAGGGAAGGCCAGGCTAGATTGAAATCGATCAAACAATTTCCGGTTACTCTTCCCTGGTAAAGTTCCAGGCGAGGAACTTCAATGCTCAGAACATTATTTTTAAAGCTAATGGCACTCTTGCCCGCAAAATCCTGGCTGTAAAATTTACCCCTTAATACATTAACCGTTCCCTTTGCCTGAGGGGAGGAGGCAGTTCCTGTAATGATCGCTGAAGCGTCAGCCTTGCCCTGCAAATCGAGCTTCTGGGTGGCGGGAAAGAGCGCGACAATATCTTTAAGCTTAACAGCTTTAAGCTGGACCTGAAAATCAAGATTGTGTTTAACAAAATCAGAATAGCGGCCGTTCACCGTTAGCGGGACATTATTAACCCGCAGCTGCGCGTCTTTTAGGGCCAGGCTGTCATCGACTAAGGACAAAAGGCCATAGGTTTTGTCGATCTTGTAGCCGCCGATCTGACCACTGGCATCGTGAAAGTTAAAATTGCCTGTCAGGGATAGCGGCCAGCCAGGGGTCTTTGCCGGTAAAAGTTTCAGCGCGATATCTGCTTCACCACCGGTAAAAACCAGCGGCTCAAAAGGGATAACGTAATTGCCCCATTTGCCCAGGCCAACCTTTTTTGCCGCAACACTAAAGGCATATTGGCCGGTGGCTAAATTTGTTGAGCCGGATAGGCTAATCGGCGTTGGGCCTAAGTTTTGGTGCAGTTGCCCTTTAAGCGACAAGGAGATCCTGTCTGCTCTGCTGAAGCTGACTGTCCCCTTAATCCCATAAATGGTTTCGGAAAATGACCGAGCATCCCCCCTAAAACCAAGGTGGTCAACGTAGTTGACGCGGCAATTCTGAAAAACTATTTTGGCGCGAAAAGGAGGCGGGGCCGGGCCGCCTGGGTTTTCTTGCGGCAGCAGCGACAGAACATTGAGCTGGTCGTCCTGGCTGCGGATCACCTCGAATTCACCGTTGACAATCGTGATCTTAGAGATTGCCGGCACAATGTCCTGGTAAGCGGCAAATTTGATCAGGTTATAATTGACGTAGATCTTTTTTATCTTGGCGATCTTGGGAATAACCACGTCCTCAAAGACTACCTGGCCAACGAGCAGGCCTTCTACCTTACCAACAGAGATATCCGTATTAAAAGCGTCTTTTAAGCCTTTAATTGTTTCAGTTTTTATTTGTTGATAGATCGATTCCTGCCACTCTTTGAGGGAAAAGGCAGAAGTGGTGATGACCACCAGGGCTAAAACAAGCAGCAGAAACTTTTTTTTCATTTAAAGATGACCCCGATCAGAATAGCAAAGGTTGGACTTACGAAGAGGTCAAAGGCTAATTCGGATTTTAGCAGAACTTTTTGGCTAACA
>JAHIZU010000084.1 GCA_018814265.1 Candidatus Margulisiibacteriota bacterium
CGCTGAATAATTGAGTAGATCGACATTAAGGTCGCCGCCGAAACAACGACCATTATTATCCGCCTTAACTGGGCCGGGGAGCGCATATAATTTGTAATAACAAAAAAGAACAGGCCGAATAAATACCAGCTGGTCAAGCCCTCATAGCGGCCGTAAAAACCCACCAAGCTGGTATAAACATGGACTGAGGACAATGTCGCTATCGTGGTACAAAACAAAAATGACAGCACCGGCCAATCGAGCGCGGTGCGGAAAAAGCGGTGCTGCTTGGTAATGACCAGCTTGATCGCCCAGACGCCAAAAATGAGCGAGCCGAAAACGCGCATCCAGGCTGTTTTGGTGCCGGAAAAAACGATCCCTAATCTCCGATCAAAGATAACGGGCATGATGAAGATCACGATCAGGATCAAGATTTCCACAGCAAAATCAAACAACCAGGAGGAATCCCAATCTATTCTTGCTTGAGATTTCTTTTTAATCATTTATTTTCCCTTTTTGCTGATAACCGCTTTAGATCCGCTTCCACCATCATTTTTACTAGATCAGCAAATTTCACTTTAGGCTGCCAACCCAGCTTTTGGCTGGCCTTGCTGGAGTCCCCCAGCAGCAGGTGCACCTCAGCCGGCCGATAAAAGGTTTCATCCGTCACCACATGATCTTGCCAATTCAACCCAACCTGTTTAAAAGCCAGTTCCGCAAACTCACGCACTGAATGGGTCTCGCCAGTCGCGATCACATAATCATCAGGCTTAGCCTGCTGCAGCATCAGCCACATGGCCTCAACATAATCCTGGGCAAAGCCCCAATCTCTTTTAGCTTCTAAATTACCCAGCTTTAACCCGGAAGCCAGGCCTAATTTGATCCTAGCCGCCCGATCAGTGATCTTGCGCGTAACAAATTCAAATCCCCGGCGCGGAGATTCGTGGTTAAAAAGGATCCCGCTGCAGGCAAACAGATGATAAGCTTCACGAAAGTTTTGGGTAATATTAAATCCGGCAACCTTAGAAATACCATAGGGAGAACGCGGGTGGAACGGAGTATTTTCATTTTGCGGGGATTCCTTGACCAGGCCAAACATCTCACTTGAGCCGGCAAAATAAAACCTGCACTTAGGCGCCTTTTCTTTGATGGCCGAGATGACGTAAAGGGTCCCATTAATGTTGGAGTTAAAAGTAGAGAACTCATCCCCAAAGGAATAATCAACAAAGCTCTGGGCAGCAAGGTGATAGCATTCTTCGGGTTTGACCTTTTCTACCACTTTAAATATGCTGGCATAACTTTCTAATGAGGCTGAGTGTAAGGTTATATTATCCAAAAGATGCTTTATGCGCCAGAGCCGATGTTCTGGATCCTCCAAGGCAACCCTTCTTACCACGCCATGAACATCATAACCCTTAGCCAAAAGAAGTTCGGCCAAATATGACCCGTCCTGCCCCGTTATCCCGGTAATGAGCGCTTTCATCTAAGCCTCCTTCAGCTTTTGTTCCACAAAGTCACTCAAACGTCTCTTAAATATATCTTTGGAAAACATCAAAGCATGCTCCCTGATCTCTTGCTGATTAAAAACCTCAAATTGAAATCGTTTGATCGCGCTGATCAACGAAGCCGGCGTTTGTTCCTTAAAGAAAATCCCGGTCTTACCGTCAACAATCGTTTCTGTCGCGCCGCCAGCCTTGTAAGCTATTACCGGCCTGCCCGCAGCCATGGCCTCTACCGGCACAATGCCAAAATCTTCTTCCCCGGGAAAAATAAGGGCCCGGCACTCTGAGTAATGCTGGGCCAGCACATCATCCGGCTGCCTGCCCAAAAATTCAATGTTCGGTTTGGCGATCCTTTGCAAATCCCTGGCTGCTGGACCGCTGCCAATGATCTTCAAAGGCAGCCCCAGTTCATTAAAAGCCTCAATTACCACATCAATCCGCTTGTAAGCGTTTAACCTGGAAACCACCAAAAAGTAATCCCTGGCAATCGATGAAATCTCGTAGTTTTCAGTATCTACCGGCGGATAAATTATATCAGATTTCCGACCATAAGTCACCGCGATCCTTTCCGCAACAGTGCGGGAAATAGCCAGATAATGGTCAACGCTCTGCGCGGTAGCCAAATCCCATTTTTTTAACGGCTCAAGCACCCAGAGCAAGATCGCCTTGACCAAAGACCCAAAACTCTCTTGCTTCACATAATCATCATGGCGCCAAACAAAACGCATTGGTGTATAACAATAACAAATATGCAGCTGCCCAGGCCTTTTCCTGATGCCTTTGGCAAAGGCTGAGCTAGATGAAAGGATCACGTCATATCCACTTAAATCAAAACTTTCAAAAGCTAAAGGGTAAAAAAGCAGGTATAATTTAAAAAATCTAAAGACAAATGGCAGGCGCTGCATAAAGGAAGTGCGAATATCCATGCGCTGAAAGTTTTCCGGCATTCTTTTCTCGTCAAAGATCGAGGTGTAGATCGGGGTCTGCGGCCAAATCTCATTCAGGGCAGAAACCACTCTCTCGGCCCCGCCAAATTGATTAAGATAATCATGGACAATCGCGATCCTCATCAAGTTTTAAGATGACCTTTTTCAGCCAGGTAGGCCTTAAGCGCCTCCGGCCAGGGGCGCATTTTATCCAGCCCGATCTTTTCCAGGTTTGCGTTCTTGAGCACAGAGTATTGAGGCCGCTTTGCCTTGGCTTTGAATTCAGCTGCGGTCAGCCTATGGATCACGACTTTCCGATCCAACAGCTCAAAGATCTTAACGGTAAAATCATACCAGGAGCAGCTGCCGTGGTTTACAATATGATAGAGGCCGTAATGTTTTGTTTTGATCAATTCATAGATATTTTTGGCCAGATCCAAAGAGTATGTCGGTGCCAGGATCTCATCGGCAACAACCTTCAACTCAGACTGGGAAGCAGCGCGCTTAAGCATGCCTTCCACAAAATTGCCCCCACCCTTACCCAAACAGCCAGCCGCACCGTAAAGACCTGACGAGCGGACAATAAAATATTTGTTCAGGATAGATTTAACACATTGTTCGCCAGCGTATTTTGAGATCGCGTAGATCGATTGCGGGTTGGGCTGATCAGTCTCAAGGTAGGGGCTGCCCTTCGCACCGTCAAAAACATAATCAGTTGAGATATGGACCAACGCGGCACCGGTTTCCAGGCAAGCCTCGGCAACATATTTCACGCCATAAGTGTTAACCGCAAAGGCTGGCACCTCATGGTCTTCACATTTATCAACATGATTATAGGCCGCGGTATTAATTACCACGTCAGGAGAATGCTGTTTGATAACCTTAAGCGTCTTGGCGCGGTCGGTAATGTCCACATCATAGATCGTCAGCGGGACGAGCTCGTTTTTCGGAAAAATCTTGACCAGATCAGTCCCCAGCTGTCCATCAGCGCCAATGATAACTATCTTCATCAACTAATCCTCTCTTCCCAGCCAAATTTCTCAGCCACCTTGACTTTCTCATTGGCGATAAAATCATTTCCCGAAAGCAGATATCTTTTACCCGCCAGAACAACAACTAAAACCACAGCCCCGTCTCCAGTCTTAACCACCGGGCCGCTAGCTTCTAAAGCAATGATGGCGCCGGCAGCAGCCTTAGTCGAGGTTTGCGCAGGCCTGGCCTGATAAATCCCCACGAGCTCGCCGCGGAAAAAAGTAAAAGCCGGAGAATGCGGATTTAAGGCCCTGATCCGGTTAATAATTTTAGCTGTTGGCCATTGCCAGTCAATAAAAAAATCCCTTTGCTTAATTTTGGGCGCCTTGACAAAGTTGCCCGCTGGTTGGGGAACTGCTTTGGGCTTTTGGCCGGTCCGCTCAATCTCCGCCAGCATATTTTTTAAGATCTTTAGGGCCACCTTTTTCTGTTTATCTATAATAATGCCCGCGGTATCGCCAGGCTCGATCACTACCTTTTTCTGAGCGATCACATCGCCTTGATCAAACTTCTCGCTTAAGTAATGAAAACTGACTCCGGACTGTTTTTCGCCATTGGCCAGCGGCCAAAAATAAGGATGAAAACCGCGATAATCCGGCAAATAGGAAGGGTGAATATTTATGGCAGCTAACCCGGCTAAAGAATACAAGCTTTTAGGCGCCAATTGATCAAAAGACGCGATTAAAATTAAGTCTGGTTTAATTGTGTTTTTGACCGCGGCAATTAGTTTGGGATCGGAAAGATCGTTTGATTCCCAAAACGGAATTTTATATGGTTTAGCCAACTCCTTCATTTCCTGGATATCAAAATTATTGGAGCAATTAAAAACCAACCCGCAAACCTGATGTTTTTCGCCAAGCAAAAAAGCGAGAACACTGGCGCCGATCTCGGTCACGCTAAAAAGAAGGATCCTCATCTCCCCTTGACCACCCTGAGGAAATTTCTCTTGCCCTTTTGCAGCAGTTTTTCCTCGCTGATATCGATCTCAGCGTTTTCGTCAGCAACAACTGCATCATTAACTTTAAATCCGCCTTGCTTAATGATCCGCCGGGCATCGGAGCCAGAAGCAGCCAAGCCGCTTTCTTTCAATAGATCAGCGGCGCGATATTTAGACTTAGCCAGCTGCTGCAAAGGCACGTCCTGCGGCCTTTTCCCCTCTTTAAAAACAGATTCAAACTCAGCTTCAGCTGCCTCAGCTTCTTTGTCACTGTAAAACTGAGCAACAAGTAAACGAGCCAGCTTTTTCTTGGCTTCTTTGGGATGCAGAATACGAATTTCAGCTAAAGGAAAATCAGTCAACAATTCATAATAGCGCAGCATCAGGTCGTCGGAGATCGACATTGTCTTGCCAAAGATCTCGGATGGCGGTTCAGTGATGCCAATATAATTATTCAACGACTTGCTCATCTTCTGGACCCCATCTGTTCCTTCAAGCAAAGGCATGGTCAGGATGCACTGCGGTTTTTCATTGAATTCCCGCTGCAGCTCACGCCCAACCAGCATATTAAACTTCTGATCAGTACCACCGATCTCCACATCCGCTTTGACCTCCACTGAGTCATAGCCCTGGATCAATGGATAGAGGAATTCATGGATAGAGATGGGCCGCTCCTGTTCATAGCGGTTCATAAAATCGTCCCGCTCCAGCATGCGCGCGACCGTGTATTTACCAGCCAGATTTAGCACATCCTCAATTTTTAGCTTTGACAGCCAGTGGCTGTTATAAACAACCCTGGTTTTCTTCTTATCCAGGACCTTAAAGATCTGGTCTTGATAGGTCTTGGCGTTCTGTTTCACTTCAGCAGGGGTCAAAGGCTTTCTGGTCTCGGATTTGCCGCTGGGATCACCAATGCGGGCGGTAAAGTCACCGATCAAAAAAATAACCTGGTGGCCCAGCTCCTGGAACTGTCTCAGCTTGGTCAGGATAACGGTATGGCCCAGGTGAATATCAGGCGCAGAGGGGTCAGCGCCCCATTTAATCCGCAGCGGTTTGCCAGCCTCGAGCTTTTTAATGAATTCCGCCTCAGGCAGCAGCTCAATGGCCCCACGTTTAATTATTTTTAATTGCTCCACAACGCTTTTCATTGGCAGCCCATTTCCGCCAGCACGCTGTTGATGGTTTTCAAGGCGAGATTATTCCTGATAACCACCTTGCCAATTTTTTCCGGCAGCACGAACTGGACTTTACCCTCCCTGACCTTTTTATCGATCTGCAGGGCGTTGATGATCTTTTTAGCTGACAAGCCCTTGACCTCGATCGGCAAGCCGAGTTTTTCCAGCAGATTAACAATGCGCAAAACAGCTTCCTGATTGATCATCTTCATCCGGTTAGCTATCCGGGCGGCCGCTACCATACCGATGGCCACTGCTTCGCCATGATTATATGCCTTATACCTGGTCAAGGCCTCAATCGCGTGGCCAATGGTGTGTCCATAATTTAAGATCATCCTCAAGCCGGTTTCAGTCTCATCCTTGGCCACGACCTTGGCCTTGATCTTGGCTGATTCAGCCACAATGATCTGCCAGACCTTTAAAGCGGCGCGCAGAGTGTCGGGCGATTCAAAGGCCTTAGTGTTAAGATGATGCGAATTAGCTTCAAGAAACTTAAAAAAGTCCGCGTCCTCGATCACGCCGTATTTAACTACTTCAGCCAAGCCAGTGCGCAGTTCGCGCGCCGGCAAAGTGCTCAAGGCTTGGATGTCAATATAAACTTTTTTAGGCTGATAAAAAGCACCGATCAAGTTTTTTCCCCGGGAATGATTGACCCCGGTCTTGCCGCCAATAGCCGCGTCAACTTGCGCCAGCAAAGTAGTTGGCACTTGAATAAGATTTATGCCGCGCATGTAAGTGGCGGCCACAAAACCAGCCAGGTCACCGATCACTCCCCCGCCCAACGCAATTATAACTGAATCCCGATGAGCCGCGCTCTTGACCAGCTGATCATAGAGGCTTGAAGCCATCTTCAAGTTCTTGTAACGCTCACCGCAGGGAACCTCAAGGGTCTGATGCGTAAAGCCTTTTAAGCCGCTGCGCAGTTTATCTCCATAGAGGTCATTGACCAGAGGATCAGTAATAATAAAGATCTTCTTGCCCAACTGCTCATCCTTAATATTTTCGCCCAACTCATCAAGAATTCCTGAGCCAACAATAATATCGTAACTTCGATCCTTAAGCTCTACCTTGATTTTAGCCATTTTATTATCCCTTCAACACATTCATTTACGCTTAACTTTGTCGTGTCAACCTTATAATCAGCCACCCGGTTGTAGACCGGCGTCCGCTTATCCAGGATCCTTTTGATCTCCGCTTGGGGATCAGCTACTTCCAGCAACGGCCGGTGTTTTTCTTGCTTAACTCTTTGATAGATCATTTCCGGCTCAGCCCAGAGCATGACCAGCGGCCCAAGATCCTTTAACATTTTAACATTTTCCTGGCGCAAAACCATCCCCCCGCCAGTAGCCAGGACATGACCATCCGTACCCTGCAGCTGCTTAATAGTCTCTGTTTCCAGTTCGCGGAAGACTGCTTCGCCCTTTTGGGCAAAAATATCGCTGATGCTCAGCCCAGCCGCCTCTTCGATAAGCTGATCAGTATCGATATAAGTCAGGCCAAGTTCGGAAGCCAGCTTATGGCCGACAACCGACTTTCCTGACCCCATAAATCCAATTAAAACAATATTCATAGATAAATTGCGCCCGGGGTGAATCGAACACCCAACCCCCAGTTTAGGAAACTGATGCTCTATCCAATTGAGCTACGGGCGCGCAACTGAATAATTATATCACGATAAACTGGGTTCAAGGAGAGGGTTTTACTGGGACCATTATCTTTTGGCCCACGCGGATATCATTTGGGTCTTCAAGTTTATTAAATTCAGCAATTTCCAGATATTTGCTGCTATCATTATAAAATTTTCTGGCCACGCTCATTAAGGTATCACCAGTCTGAATTGTATAAAAAACAATCTCAGGCTCTAGCTCTTTCACTTTTTTTGTCTCTTTCTTTGATTCTTCCTGTTTTTCTAATTTCTTCAAGTCAGGGATCAAGATCTTTTGCCCCGCATGGATATCACTGGGATCTTCAATATTATTAAATTCAGCAATTTCCAGATATTTATATGGATCACCGTAATATCTCATGGCAATGCCCAGCAAGCTGTCACCCTCCCGAACAATGTAAGTATCCAGAACAGCATACGCCGGCTCCTTTACTTCGCCCTTTTCTATTATAACTGCCTCAGGAGTTGGAGGAAGCTCGATCTCTATTACTTTTTCCGGCAAATGAGGGGGAAGGACAAGATGATCATATGGGGTGCGGAATGTTTTATACATCTTATCCTGTCCAAATTTTGTCCTGACCAAAAGCTGGGTAACTTCTGATCTGGGGATCGGCTCACTAGCTGCAAACAAGTCTTCGGTCATATATTCCAGCAGGCCGGCTTTCTTTGCCGCGGCAACCGCATCCGCTGCCCAATGCGTAATATCAAGATCAAGAAACGGCGGTTCTACCACGATCTCGCGTTTTAAATTTTCCAGGTTGGTAATAACCTCGACTGCTTCGGCGCGAGAAATGTGGCCATTGGGCTTAAATTTCCCATCAGGATAGCCTTTAACAATTTTCATTTGAACTGCGCCATCAATATGAAGCTCTGCCCAATGGCCGATCGTATCTGGAAAAATCTTTGAAGCAGTCTTTGGTTTTAGTTCATCTTCAAAAGCCCTCATGATCATAGTGACAAACTCTGCTCGAGTAATGCCGCGGTCTCCGCCAAAAGTTTTATCCGGATAACCCAGGATTACGCCTGCGGTGCTTAAACACTCGATAGGCTTTCTAGCCCAATGCTCTTCAGAAACATCCTTGAACCACCTCAAGCGAATTACCGCAACCCAGCGCTTAATCAGTTTATCAGTTATGGATATTCCCTCAAGATCGATCGTGTTTCGCCCATGATTCAAGGGGACTATGGTATTAAAACCATCCCTGGTAATTCTTTGTTTTTCTCCAGCGACCATTACGGAAACGACATTCTCAAGTGTCCCAGAAACAGGAATCTCAACCTCATAAGTCAAGGTATTATCACTTGGCTTCAAAATGATAATCTCCTCTACTGGCTCCATTTTCACATCAGGTTTATCTGGAGGAACATTCGAGAAAGACACGTAATGGGTAACATTGCCGGTCTCATCATGATAAGGATGATAGGCATAATCCACCCGAAAACCATAAAGATTTAACCCCAAGCCAAAAGTCGGCATGGAAGCCACCCCGCCGGCCTGAGAGGCAGATACGACCTGGTCCATCCCCAGGCGGACAAAATAATTTTTTATCAAAGCATGTTCGATCCCAACATGCAAAAGCGTGGGATAAGTACGGGTGTATTCCACGTCCAAAGCGTAGGTTGTGCTGCCTGTTTTAAAGGCGATCCCGGGCTTAAGCACAACCGGGATACCCTCCTGCAGGCCATTATCCCAAACAACTTTGCCTCCCATGGATAAGGGAACAACGTTTTGCACAGCCAAACCTAAATTTATATGATCTGTCCAACTGTATTTGATGCCTAGATCAATATCCCAACCATGGCCCTGATTAGTCACCGCCCCGACAAAACCCTTGCTAAAATATTTCAGGTTCCCACCGATCATCAAATCAGGTGTTAACTTAAGCCCGGAAGACAGCAGCAGCACATTGCTATGATAGTAGAAAAACTCAATGCCCGTACTGGTTGGCACGATCAGCTGGTCGACCCCTGAGCCAACATAGCCAATAGCTAAGCTTCCATCAAGTCCCCTGAAGTTTATTGGATATGAAAGAGAAGTAGCAAAATAATAGACGTCCCCAAGCAGCTTGGTATACATACTGGTGAAACTCCAATAGTCCACTCCAGCTATACCAGATGGATTAAGAAAGACCGAACTACCGTCATCAGCAATGGCCACAAAGGCTTTCCCCATGCCCATGGGTCTTGCCGTAACCCCAATTTCCAGAGGATCTTCCAAGGCATAGCCCATGCCTGAAATGATAAAGACTATTCCTAAGATTAATATAGCTTTTCTCATGGCGTTATGACAGTCGCGATCTTACCCCTGGCTAAAATCTTATTAGATGATTGTTCTATTATGTGAACCAAAAATACATCCGTGGTATCAACTTTACCGAAGCTAGTAGAGCCATCCCAATATATCACATTATTGCCAGCAACCGCGCCAACAGCACCTGCGCTGATGTTTCTCACATAAAGCAGCTTGCCGGTAACACCAAAGATATAGACTTTAATATTTGTAGCTGCATCAAGCGAATATATAACTCCAGTCGATTGCGTGCGCGGATTAAAAGGATTGGGAGAAATAATTATGATGTCCGGTATAGTTATATATTGTTTGACTTCAAAGGCATTAGACAGGGATCCGCTCTGGCCATCAGGATTTCTAACCACCACCGTCCTAAAGCCAGAATTTGCCCCAACAAGGTCAAACTCAGCCTTAATCTCTGTTCCAGTAAGGCTGCTGATAGTACCAGTAATTGTTGCTTCCGTTGTAGAGGTAAAACTTGCTGTCGCGCCTTGAGCAAAATTTCTGCCGGTTATGGTTGTCTGGACAGGCGCGATATTATACGCGGAAGTAGGATCAATCGCGGTAACAACCAGCTGAACAACTGACGTAAAGTAAGCCGCTGGCTTAAATCCCTGCAACACGATCCTATCTGTCCCGGTTTGGGATTCAAGGTCACGCTCTCTAACCTCGCTCAGTAAACTATACGATGAGGAATTCGCCAGGCCGATCCCCGCGTCAAAAGAATCTATCGTAATTTGATAATTGGCACTGGTTCTTGCCGTTGCCATACAAGCACATTGTATCATTAGCAACGCTAGAATAAAACCAGTAATTTTATCTCTCATAAATCTTCCGTTTATCTCCGCCAATGAAGATCAATTGCTTGATAGAATCCTCAATAATCCAGTGTTTACCGGAAAATGCCGTAACAGCAATATTATACCCAAATTCTGAAGAATTTCCACTACTATCTGTATTAAGGGCCGTAACTGAATCTGCCGTGGTCAGCCCTGTGAGCAAAATATTCCAGGTGCCGCCGCTGGCTGTC
>JAHIZU010000085.1 GCA_018814265.1 Candidatus Margulisiibacteriota bacterium
CGGCTTTTTCTGCAGAAGTTTACATCATAAAAACCACAAATCGTGTTGAAGGTATAAAAGCGCTTGTTGAAAAAGCCGGTTTACCTGATCTTTTTGGCAAGAAAATCATTATCAAACCCAACTTTAATAGCGATGACCCGTTTCCGGCGACCACGCACTTAGACACAATTAAGACTGTTGTGCGGATCATAAAGGCGTCAACCCCGGAATCCATTACTATTGTTGAGAGAAGCGGCATGGGAAATACTGGTGATGTCCTGGAAAGCCGTGGGCTTTACGCTTTAGCCTCAGCAGAAGGGATTGAAGTTGTTAATCTTGATCGATTAGAAAAAGATGATTGGGTTAATAAGGGCTGGAAAGGGGACCACTGGTTAAGAGGCTTCATGGTACCCAGAATCGTTTTAGAAGCAGACTATGTGATCAATCTTCCATGTTTGAAAACCCATCGCTTTGGCGGCGACTTTACCATGGCGCTTAAAAATCATGTTGGAACAGTGGCTAAATGGCAGGGGCCTTACAACTATATGTGGGAGCTGCATAGTTCAGGCCACCAACGCAAAATGATCGCTGAGATCAATAAAGCCGTGCCTTCTGACCTGATAATTATGGATGGGATCAAGGGGTTTTCCACTGAAGGCCCTGATAAGGGTAAACTTATTGAGCCGGGGATTATAGTGCTGGCAACTGATCCAGTGGCCAATGACGCGGTTGGTGTGGCTGTTTTGAGATTATACGGGACAACGGATAAGGTTGCCAAAGGCATGATCTTTGACCAGGAGCAATTAAAAAGAGCGGGAGAACTTGGCCTTGGCGTAAAATCCCCTGAAGAAATTCAACTAATGGCTGTTAATGAACAAGCAGCATCAATGGTTGGAAGGATAAAGTTAGAGCTTAGGGAGTAGGGGTTAGGGGTTAGTGCCGGGGGAGCTTGTCTGTGATGTCTGTTACTTCGATTTCCGCTTCTTCTGGTTTTGTCAAGATTTCTTTAAGTTTGGCCGTGGCTTCCTTGCAGATGCGGCTGACTTGTGACTCGGAAAGGCCGATGTCTTTGCCAATTTCTTTGAAGGTCTTATCCTTCTTATAATAACCGTCGATAACCGATTTTTCCTTGTCAGAAAAATCCTTCATAGCTGATTCAAGATGCAATGTCTTGTCGATCTCTTCATGGGCAATGGATTTCTGGTTAAAAGCCATGTAAACGTTGGCTGCTGAAGTGACATATTCATAAAGCCCGGCGACCGGGTCGCCGCCGCGCTTGCGCAAATAATCCTGCATCGCGCCTTTTAAGCGAAAGGACACATAGGGCCAAACCTCGCCTTTGCGCGGATCCCAGGTCTTGAGGCAATCCATAAAAGCGATCTTGGCTTCGGATTCCAGGTCATGGGCTTCGGAAGTGGCAATGTGACGGGGCAGGGAAGAAACATACCAGCGGACCGTTGCTTTGATCTGAGCCTCGTATTTTTTCAAAGCTTCTTCAGAATACTTCATGAACTCTTCACGAAGTATGGCAATGATCCTGTTTTCAACTTCTTTTCTTGTAACCATATTAAATGAATTTCTTGGCCAGTTTCTTTAACAGCTGGTCAGCTCTGTCCTTCATCATTTCTTTGCTGAATTTCTGGGCCATCTTATGGGCGAATTTCCAGGAGGCTCTTAAGACCGGGGAAATGCCAGCAGGAGGCGCCTCGGCAACTTTACCGGGACTAACGGCTTTTCTAAGCTGTTTGGGTGATACTCTTCTGACTGTCACTGTTATTCTTTATATATAAGCTGGCAATTGCCAGTGCTTGGCGTCGTAATTCTGGATTGGTAACGATCGAATCCGCCAGCGTATTGACCATTTTAGCAAAACCAGCGCTTAAAGTAAAGTTGCGGCCATATTCGCTTTCCAGCGCGGCAAAAACAATACATTCCGCCAGCTCCTTAGCCGTGAGGTTTGCGGTAAGGTTTTTCTCTAATTTGCTTTTAAAAGCTTCCAAATTTGGCATGATGTCCTCTGCTGAGTTATCGTGAGTATACTCTAGAAATTTCAGGCTGGCAAGATTGAATTAGCATTATGAAGTAAGCTGAAATTATTAAATGGTCTAGACGAAAGAAAAACAAGGAGAATTATCATGCCAATTACTTTGCCAGCCTGCAGAATCGGCCAAACGAGCGGGTGCAGATTATTGAGAGTTCAAGCCCAGGTGGCCCAAAAGCAAGATTGTCTCACCACTAGAGTGAGCAAACTGAATATCGATCTGCTTATGAATCCTGCGACCTCGCTGATTAAAGGCCTTTGGTTTCAAAAGAAGGATTGTCCCGAAGGCCAGGGATTAACGGTTTTTCGCCAGGTAATGTTTAGTTTGGGTAAGGCAGATCTTCAGCATAAAGACATTGCAGAAGATGTTGGCCTTACTGTGGGGTATGACTCTGATTCTTTTTCTGATTCTGGCTATCAAGCAGGGATTTGCACCCTGGCCGAAAAAAATGTTTGGGGCTTTGTGATGCTGCCAATCATTTTTGAAAATAACGTGCTGTCAAGCAGCACTAATCTGCAAAGTGATCATGACCGGGGAGGCTATGTGCTGGACGTATCTGACAAGCATGTTGGATTGATTGCCGAGGGAGGGCTGGTGGGGCTTGATCAGAACGGCGTTGAAAATATTGGCGAACAAACTGCTCGAAGGTTCTGGAGAGAAAAAATCTACGCTTTTATGTACAGCCGGGAGGATGCGTTTGGCATGGTTTGGGGAATTAAAACAGTGGCTGGGTTAACAGGGCCTGTTCCTTATGTCCTGGTTAATGAGTTTTTAAGCGACTTGGCCCGTTTTGTTGCCCCGCACTTTACAATTTTAAAATTTATGCCAGTGCCCAATTCCAGTTCCGGCATGCTTAAGGAGAGAATTAATATCAAAGATGAAGAGGCCAGGGAGCCTTCTTGTCTGCGCTGGCCGGAAGACCTGATGCTGTTAAATCAGCTGACTGGACAGGCAAGTCAACTTGACAAGCCGAGTGTTTAATTGCTAGTATTTTTTATCGTTTATGAGGGGGAGCCCTTCGACACCTCCGCTACGGCGGATTCGCTCAGGGCTGAGAGCCTCAGGAGAAACTGAGGGTACCCGTTAAACCTGATCAGGATAATGCCTGCGGAGGGAAAATGTTAAAAATTGCCGATAAAACTTTCAAATCCCGACTTCTTCTAGGTACTGGGAAATTTCCCTCAAATCAAGCTTTGCGAGAAAGCTTAGCCGCTGCTGAATGTGAAATTGTCACGGTAGCTTTGCGTCGAATTGATCTGGATTCCCCGCAGGGGAGTATCTTAGAGGCCATTGATCGGGAAAAATATTTGCTCCTGCCCAATACTTCAGGCGCCAGGACCGCGGAGGAAGCAGTTAGGCTGGCGAGACTGGCAAAAGCTGGAGGGGCAGGGAACTGGCTCAAGCTGGAAGTCACACCGGAGCCAAATTATCTTTTGCCTGATCCCATTGAAACTCTTAAGGCAGCGGAAATCTTGGTTAAAGAGGGCTTTGTTGTCCTGCCATACATTAATGCTGATCCTGTTCTAGCCAAAAGGCTGGAGGAAGTTGGAACCGCCACGGTTATGCCGTTAGGTTCGCCGATTGGCTCTCATCAAGGAATAAGAACCAAAGAAGCGATTGGCATTATTATTGAGCAAGCCAATATTCCCGTGGTGGTGGATGCCGGCCTTGGCGCGCCTTCGCATGCGGCTCAAGCCATGGAAATGGGAGCGGACGCGGTTTTGGTCAACACAGCGATAGCCATTGCGGCTAACCCGGCTGAGATGGCCAGGGCTTTTAGATTGGCAGTGCAGGCCGGGCGTATCGCCTTTGAGGTTGGGACAAGATCACCGCAAAAACAAGCAGCTGCCTCAAGCCCTTTAACCGGATTCCTGCGATGAGTTTTTCGGATCTCCTGGGAAAAATTGATCTATCAAGGCCAGACAATATAACTCAAGAAGAAGTCC
>JAHIZU010000086.1 GCA_018814265.1 Candidatus Margulisiibacteriota bacterium
CAGCCCAAAAACCGCTTCTTTAAAAACCGCTTTGTCTTTGTGCTCGAGCCGGTACCATTTTGTAAAAACCGCTTCATCATCAAAACGATAGTCCGCGCCCAGATCCACAACCTTGGCCCCAGCCGCTAAGATCTGCGGCACATAATCCAGCGCAATGCCGTGCGGCAAAGCTAAAAATACCACGTTAACTTTCTTGGCTAACTTGGCAACTTCCGCTAAGGTGCCGCATTTCAAGTCGCAAATATCAGTTAAATGCGGAAAAAGCTCTGACATCTTCTTGCCTTGGTGCGCGTCTTCAGAAACAACCCAGCTAAGTTCAACTTCTGGATGGCGCAGCAGCAGGGCAATTAAATTTACTCCCGCATATCCACCGGCACCAACAACTCCCGCTTTAATCATATCAACCTCCATTTGGAGCCTGCGACTGAACGTCGCGGCTCCTTATTTTGGAAACCGCGAAGTTTATTCGCGGGTTTCCAGCTCTATTAATGATATCGTCTTACTTCAAATTTAAATAATTCAACTGGTTCCTCATCCGCGATCCAGGCCTTGCGGCGGCAAATGGCGATCTGTTCTTCGGGCGTGTTCACTCCCGGCAGATCAGGCAGCAGCAAACCTCGCTGGGCCCCAGCCTTAACAATTACTCCGTATTTCTTGGCATCAAGCTCCTTAACTGATTTAACCGGCACTGGGTCCGTTAAAACATCGATCGAGATTTCCAGATCAGCCAGTTCATCTTCTGTGACCGGCGGAAATCTTGGGTCCCTGGTCGAAGATTCAACCGCATTACGAATAACCTCCTGCGCCACACTGCCAGTAGTAGGACTAAAAGTGCCAATGCAGCCGCGCAGCTGCCCCTTTTTATGCAAGGAAACAAAAACCCCGGCTTTTTCTTTCATTTCGGCGGTGAGATCTTTTGGCGGGGCAATAACTTTACCGTCCTTGATGTAGGTCTCAATTGTTTGCCGGGCCAGTTTTACTGCGGGATGCTCATTCATTCGGGTTTACCCGCCGTAGGAGGGTTCAAAGGCCGCTACCATGTAACCAACGCCAAACGGCCCCTCATACGAGATCAGCTCAGGCCTGACTGTCAGGCCATCCAGAGCGCCCAACAGAATGGCAATTGACCACAAAGCGTCCTGCCCTGCTTCATCCCCCAGGGCCGGATCAAAATTTAGTATCCCCGGCACATCATAATTCTTGATCAGTTCAACCAGTTTTTCATCAAACTCTTTGCCCCGGGGGCTAAAGCCAGCCGGCGCGTCAGAAGTCAGGCGGTGCGACATGTCAGCCGAGGCAATAATGGCCACCTTGCGATCCAGGCGCTTGACAGTTTTGGCCAAACTTTTTCCAAATTCATATAACTTAGCCAGCGACATAAAAGCAATCGCGATCGGCAGGATTGGCGTTGAGATCCCCGCTGCTTTAGGAAAGTAGGCCGGCACTAAAATCCCATGATCCAGCAAGGTTTCAGGACAGCTGGTAGCAAAGTCGCAGTCCTTGATAATGGCCAAACCCAGTTCCGTATCTCCCTTAAAGGAATAAACCGGCTTAGCCACGCCAAAAGAACTAAAACTGCCTTCAAAAATATGACTGGTATAAACAGGGACCGACGCCTGGCCAATTTCCCCGTGAGGGGTGATTATGATCAGCGTGTCATAATCCTTGGTTTTCATCCGCTCGGCCAAGCCTTGCAAGCCATTAATCGTTTGCTCAACCTCTTTGAGGCGTCCCTTGCCGATCTCCGGGATAATGATCGGCGGATGGGGCATAATTGCGCCTAATTCAATGTTTTTCATTGTTTTAGAGTGTATCAGTTTGTGTTATAATAGTCAACGAATTATGACCCTAAAAATTAGTATTTCTGGCGTTCGCGGTTTGGTGCCCGATTCTTTGACCCCGGAAGTTTGTCTGGACTTTGCCAAAGCCTTTGGCACACTGCTGGCAGAAAAATCCGGCCCCGCGGCCAATACAGTGGTGGTGGGGACAGACCCTCGCGCTTCTTCTGAGTTTATCAAAGGCATTGTTTTTTCCGGCCTGCTTTCAACCGGCTGCAAAGTGATCGATCTGGGCATTTGCCCCACCCCAACCGTTGGGATCATGATCCGTAAGCTCAAAGCAGACGGCGGAATGGTGATCACCGCCTCGCACAACCCCCTGCCCTGGAACGGCCTGAAATTTATGCGCGAGGATAGCATCTTTTTAAATGAGAACCAGGCCCGCAAATTGATCAAGCTCTACGAAACCAAGAAATTTAAAAAGGGCAAACCAAAAGAAATTGTCACAGATGCCTCTGGCATAGACGTTCACATAAAAAAGGTCTTAAAAATTATCAAGCCAGGGGCAATTCGGCGCAAAAGATTTCGGGTGGCTCTGGACTGCGTTAACGGCGCTGGCTCGGTCGCTTGTTCCAAACTCTTGAACCGGCTTGGTTGTCGGGTTGAATCGATCAATTGCGACGTCACAAAACCCTTCCCCCATGATCCAGAACCTATTGCCAAAAACCTAAAAAGCCTGATCAAATTGATCAAGCAAAAAAAAGCTGACATTGGTTTTGCCCTTGATTCCGATGCCGATCGCTTGGCCATCGTTTCCGAGCAAGGCAGGCCGATCGGCGAGGAATTAACCCTGGCCTTAGCAGTCAGATTTATCCTGGAAAAGAACCAGACGCTTGGCAGTAAAAAAAAGCTGATCGTCACCAACCTCTCGACCACCAAGGCAATCGACGATATTGCCCGTGAGCATGAGGGCCTGGTGATCCGCACCAAGATCGGCGAAGTCCACGTGGCTGAACAGCTCAAAGAGCTAAAAGGCTTAATTGGCGGAGAAGGAAACGGCGGGGTGATTTATCCGCCGGTTGGCTTTAATCGGGATGCTTTGGCCGCCATGGCGATCATTCTAAAGCTTATGGCCGCCAGCCGTCAATCGCTAAGCCAGTTGGTAGATGCCATCCCTAAATACTACATGATCAAAGAGAAGCGCCGCTGCCAGAGCCAGTCGCAAGCTGATGACTTTATCGAGCAGGTCAAAGATAGTTTTCGCAAAAAAAATCTAATTTTGACCGAAGGCGTAAAAGTTGTCTTGCTCAATAGCTGGATTCATGTGAGAGCCTCAAATACCGAGCCGATCATCCGCGTCATTGCCGAAGGCAGACAAAAAAAAGAAGTAAAAAACCTAATCAAGCAGGTTCTCAAGCCGCGCCGCTAGCACTGTCCGGGGGATATCCAGAAACTCCGCCACCTGATCGCTTTTTCCATCTGTTTTCTTTAGCAGGACGTGATAAAGGTCTTTTTCAAAACCGCGCCGCGCCTCGGCCAAAGAAAGATCTTTTTGGGACGAGTTGATCAAGGCGGCTGTCAACAGGGCTTGTTGGTCAAAGGGTAAATTGGCAAAACCCAAAATCTCATTTGTCGCCATCAAGACCGCATTCTCGATCAGGCCTTCCAGTTCACGGTAATTGCCGGGGTAATCATAGGCGGCCAGAAATTCCAGCAGTTCGGCCGCAATATATTTCACTCGCTTGCCGTGTTTGTCTGAGTAGTGTTTTAAATAAAACTTCAGCAGATAAGGCAGATCTTCTTTGCGCTCAACCAGCGGCGGTATGCGCACCCGCGCATACTCTTTGCCGGCTGCTTTCACATCCCCGGCCGAGTTGATAATGACCCGGATGCTCTTGTCGCTCTTGCCGCGCCGCTCAACAAAGAAATTAAAGATACTTAAGCGGAAATGCTCATCTAAATCATCAATGCCGGAAAAAAGAATAGTACCGCAGCGGTCAGCCTCGTCCAGCAAGGAATCTGCTGCAGGCGCAGCCAGCAACTCTTGCATCGTCGCCCAAAACTGAGTTTCCTGGGCCTCCTGGCGAAAAGCCGACAGGTCCAGCCTGACCATTTTTCTCTTGTGCCGCGGACCATTATGATGGATGAATTGCGCGATCTTATCGATCTTAATCCCCGGCTCTGCTAACAAAATTATATGTTTGTCCTGGCCAATGGCCGTCCCGATCTCCGCCATCATTTTTTCTACGGCCGGGCTTCCGCCACTCAACCAGGCCATCCCCTCGATCCAGCGCAGCCTGATTTCTTCTTGAGCAATGTTCTTGTCAACGGCTTTTCTTAGCTGCTCACTATTGATCGGTTTCCTTAAAAACTCTGCCACGCCCTGTTTAGTGGCTGAGACAGCCAGGGGAATACTATCTGAGGCAGAGAGCATAATGACCTTGACCGATGTCCCAAGTTCTTTAAAAACCAGCAAGCCATCGCGGACGTTCAATTCAAAATCAATAATAATTAACTCAGGAGGCTTTTGGGACAGGAAAACGGCAGCCGAGGCTGCGTCCTTAACGGTTTCCAGTTGATATTCCCGCTTAAGAATATCCTTAACCGCGTTCACGGTCCTGGGGTCATCAGCAATCAATAATATTGTTTTCTTCGCCATCTCTGCTCCTCTGAAATTATATCAGCCCCTGACTGACGGGTAAAGTGACAGTAAAAGTCGTGCCAGAGCCTATTTTGCTTTCAACATCAAAATAACCTTTGTGGCCATCAACGATGCTGTGGCCGATCGTCAAGCCCAAGCCAGTGCCGCCATACTTGGTGG
>JAHIZU010000009.1 GCA_018814265.1 Candidatus Margulisiibacteriota bacterium
CATGGTGGCCACAAAATACTTGAAGCAGGGCCCGCGCCTGACCTTTGGTTTTATGGCAGATTTTCCCAGCAACCGTTTCCGGCCTTTGGGCATGGCTGGGTTAGAGCTGCCGGTTGGCGACACCTTCTTTGTCAGCAGCGATCTTTTGGCCGGGGAAACCCTATTCCAGGTCAACGCCGGAGCCAGGGTTTATTTCACTCCAATATTTGCGCTTAACATTTCCGGGTTAAACCTTTTTGATAACCCTGACGCCAAAGACTCACGCTCTGCCCTGATCGGCTTTAGCTGGGCTAACCCTTTCTAATGGCCGAAGATTTTCTCCGGGACGCGGTCAAAGGCATAAAAGATTACGTCCCTGGTCAAACTCCCAAAGAGCCAGGCGTCATTAAGCTGGCTTCAAACGAAAACCCCTTTGGCCCCTCCCCTAAAGCGCTTGAGGCCATCACTAAAGAGGGGAAGAACCTGCAGATCTATCCTGACCAAAAATCGCTTTTTCTTCGCGAAGCCTTAGGTAAAAAACTGAACGTTGGCGAAGACGCGATCATCATTGGCAACGGCTCTGACGAGATCATGCAGATCGCGGCGGCGACCTTCTTAAAACCAGGCGAAGAAGTTATTATCCCGGAAAACACCTTCAGCTTATATGAATTCGTAACCAGAATTTTTGATGGCCGCCTGGTTTTTGTCCCATTAAAAGATCAGGCCCAGGACCTTGAGGCAATGGCTAAAGCAGTCACCCCGAAAACAAAAATGATCTTTATCTGCAACCCGCACAACCCGACCGGCACTATGATTTCCGCCAAGGATCTTGAGGACTTTTTAAACAAGGTCCCCAACAACATTCTAATTATAATTGATGAAGCCTATATGGAGTTTGCGGAGTCAAAAGAGTTCCCTGACTCTCTAAAATATGTCAAAAACAGAAAAAACGTCTTAGTGCTCAGGACTTTTTCCAAGTTTTATGGATTGGCGGGCTTGCGAGTTGGTTATGGGGTAGCCAAGGCCGAGCTAACTAAATATATGTTTCGGCTAAAGCCGCCATTTAACGTTAACCGCCTGGCCCAAGCTGGCGCCACCGCAGCCCTAGATGACAAAGCCTTCTTGGATAAAACCTACAAAAATAACCTCGAAGGCAAAAAATATCTTTATGCGGAGCTGGATAAACTTGGGCTGAAACATGAAAAGACCGAGGCGAATTTTATTTATATAGATTTAAAAAGATCTGCGGATCAGCTGTTCTTGGATCTGATGAAACAAAGAGTAATTATAAGACCCCTAACCTCTTTTGGCCTGCCGGAAGCAATAAGGGTTTCGATCGGCACCAAAGCACAGAACGAGAAATTTGTCACGGCGCTAACCGGCCTATTAAAAGCTTAGCGCTTCTTCAATTCCAATGACAATGTTCAAGGTCTGCTGAAAAGGAAATTCGGTCCAATTCTTTTCTTTCATGGAGTCTATCAGCCTTGTCAGATCTTGCTGAATTTCCTCCTGTTGGGAACTATCCTTAAGCTGGTAATAGCCGTCCAAAGCCCCGGCCAAAACTCGACTAAACAATTCGGGGCGTTTCGAGGCCCGAAACAAGCGCTCAAAGACTGGGGAACTAAAAAGAGATCTGCGGTAGCGTCCGCCCAGAAAAAGCTGCAGGTCGCTGGCCCGGGAAAAGACCTCAAAAGGGTGCCGAGGAAGCAGCTGGTTCATGATTTTGTCCGGCACCTGTTCTCCCCAATTATTGCCTATCACCGCAGCCCAAAAACCGTTCTCCGCCGCCTCAAAGTTAGAAAGCCCTTCCAGGTCAATAATGTTGCCGTGGGGGTCAACATTGCCGGAGTGAAGTGTGGAAAAGAATGGCTCCTTCGGCTCCTTGGCGCTGGCAAAGGGATTGTGCAGGGTCCGGCCGGCTTTATGCATCCTTCTGAGCTGCTGGCCAAAGCGCTGGCCAGATTCGTATAAAAACGTTTCTAAAGGCAGTCCCTCTAGTTGGGCCAGGAGCTCATAGGTCTCTGGGCCAGAGTCCATCCTCATCCAAGAAAAATATCTTTCTCCTTCTTTGGAACCTCTTAATATTTGGGCGTATCCTTCGAGATCAGGGAAAAACTCACCGAGTTCAGTCAGTTCGCTATCCACCCCTTGCAGAAGCTTGAGGCTGTCTGCCTCAACCATGGCTGGGACCGCGGCAAACAGCCCCTGGGGTTGGCCAGAATTGGGATTGAGTTTTGCTACATCAAATTCGTAAGGGGTTAGCCCTTTAAATTCCAGCAACCGGCCCTCTGGATCAAGCCAAAAGCGGGCGCGGTGGCTGCGGCTTTCTAAGACTAGAACTGGCATGAAGTGCTCTGCTTCTTTTTTCTCGAGCTGTTGGAATCTTCTTTCGCTAGTAATTAAGAAGTTCCTGCTAACATCAAGATAGTTAATCGAGGGGGTTATGCCTGTGGTCCCCTGCGGAAAAGAGCGGTTCTGGCAGGCACCAGCGCAGCATGCCTTAAATTTGGATCAGCTCCTGGGAACAAGTGGTCAAAAAACATTCCGTGGACATGCTCTATTCCTTTATTTAACTGTTGCCTTAGCCGACCCAGCCGATAGCCTGGTCCGCCTAAACGATGTACCGTCATTTACTTAATCTCCCTACTATATATATCGTTGATACTTGCATAAAATTTCGGAAAATATATAATTAAGCTATGTTAAAAAGAACTCCGCTTTTTGATCAACACATAAAACAAGGCGCCAGAATGGTTCCCTTTGCCGGCTGGGAAATGCCGGTTTCTTAGATGAAAAGGCTTGCAAAAAACTAAGGCATAAGATTAGAATGAGAAGTTTATTAAGAAGCTAGAGTCACTTCGTAAATAACACCTGTTTCATGCTGGCTGATGATGTTTGGCGGTGCTGGTATTTTAAAATTGCTATCTACACAAACCATTAAAGTAAATTGATCGGTTTCCCTAAGCCCTCCTTCTGATGGAGCAACGCTCAGCTCTGTTGGATCTGTTGCCTCGCTGTATCGACTACCAGTAAGCACTGTTTGACAGGTAAATGGCAAATGAAAGATTAAGCTTTCTCTTCCAGTCGGTTCTTTTCCCTCATTGATCATTTGGCTAATGTTATGAAAAAGCACTTCGATAACAGCAACTGCTGGCAGTTGAAAACTAATGCCGTGTTCTAAAAGCGCAGTATTTAAAAATGCTTGCAATTGAAGGGCCTCTTTTAAACTTATCCGTTTTAGCATGCGAAATTCATCGGTTTGCTTGTTTCTTGTTAGCACCCGATCAACCAGTTTGTTTTCCCTTCTAAATTGCTTTAGAAAACGTCCTGTTAAACAAAACAAGGCTTTGTCCCGAGGCAAAACAACAGAATGAGGAGGGTTGGCTGTCTTTTTTCGCGAAATTGGACAGTCTCTCCCAATCGGCCCATATTTGCCGCGGTTAATAATCAAAAATCCGTTTAAATGTCTTATTTGCCTTAATCCGCGTGTCATAAATAGTCTCTCCTATTTAAATTTGTCCCCTTGTTTATCGTTAAGCCTTTTGAATAATTTCACTTTCTAAAGTGATTCGTATATAATAATTCTATGCTTAAGAAAACGCCCTTAAATAGTCAACACAAAAATCTTGGCGCCAGAATGGTTCCCTTTGCCGGCTGGGAAATGCCTGTTTCATATAAAGGCATTATTGAGGAACATAATGCCGTCAGGAATTCCGTTGGGATTTTTGACATTGGCCACATGGGCCTGATTAAGATCGAGGGCGAGGCTGCCCTGCCGCTTATCCAGAAAACAGCCACCAACGACGCGGCAAAACTTGCCATGAATGAAAGCCAGTATTCTATCCTCTGCAACGAAAGCGGCGGAACAGTGGACGACATTCTAGTTTACAGGCTGCCGATGGTTTACCTGGTCGTCTGCAACGCCAGCAATACTGAAAAGGTCCTGGCCTGGCTGCGGAAACAAATAAACGGTTTGAAGCACGTGTCGGTTTCCCTCTATGAAAACTACTGCATGCTCTCGATCCAGGGGCCAAAAGCAGCTGGCTTTGTGGAGAAGAGTTTAAACGTTGAGCTCTCCGGCTTAAAACGCAACCATGCGCTTTGGTGGCGAGATATTATTGTCTCAAGAACCGGCTATACTGGCGAAGACGGGATTGAGCTGATCGTGGCAAAAAGTGAGGTGCCCAAAATCTGGCAAGCCTTGATTGCCGCCGGCGTTCAACCTTGCGGCTTGGGAGCTAGAGATACTTTGCGCCTCGAGGCCGGCTATCCCCTATACGGCCACGAGTACGACGACAAAACCTCGCCGCTTGAAGCCGGCTACGGCTGGGCAGTTAAATTTGATAAAGGGAGTTTCGTCGGCCAAAGAGCTTTGCTGGCTGAAAAAGAAGCCGGCCTTAAAAAGAAGTTGGTCGGACTTGAGATTGATGGCCGGGCAATTGCTCGCGCAGGGGATTC
>JAHIZU010000010.1 GCA_018814265.1 Candidatus Margulisiibacteriota bacterium
CAGGCGCTGGGCCAGCGCCTTTGGCAATTGTTAAAGCAGCGCCTATATTGTCCCAGCCATTGCCGGTAATGATAAATTCCTGCGGCCCGGCGCCGTAATCATCTGAAACTGCCTGGGCACAGATAAATAGTAAGTTCCCGGAGCAATAAACTGGTTTGCCAGGACATTGATCATAATGCTGTTGCCAGAGACATAGCCGCAGGCCAGGCCCTGTTTTGCGGCGTTATGGATAATGGCTTGTCTGCCGTTAGCCGGGGTCCCGTCGCTGGCATCATTAATTGTGCCTAGGACCCAGTACTGGGCGTAAAATGGCGTTACTGCTGCTGCAGTCAGCCCTAAGCCCAGCAGGCTAAGACAGATGAGCAAGCCAATAGTTTTTAATTTAGCATGACCCATAGAGTTTATTACATTTTCCCTACCAGGGTAAAATTAATTGTGTCATTTACGCTGATCTGGTAGCCCTGGCCTCTAGCCAGATTGATTTGGGCCAGGTTTTCTGTGCCGTATTCACCGCTAGTGTTCTTGATGCTGCCATTATCGTATTCCAAGATAACCCCTTTTGGTTTTTGTTCTGTTGCATCCCAATAACCCAGATAGGTGATGGCGGTGGTGTTGTCGTTTTGGCTGCGGATCTCATCAATCAAGTCTTTAGCGGTAATGATTGCTTTATTGTTTTTGCCCCAAACTTGAGAAAAGGGCAAAACAAAGGCATTGATGCCGTAGCCCACAGCAGCTTTATTAAAGGTGCCGCGGTAGATGCCGACAGTTTCTGACGGAGTATTGCCGTTGTCCGCGCCAACCGGGGTTCTGCCGGCTGGTATTGCGCGGAGAAATTTTGTGCCTTCGGGCGTAAGATCAGCTAATGTCGCTCCCTGTAAATTTGTTTGCAGTGAAGCATACTCCTGGTTTGGTCTGTCAGACTGGTAAAGATCGGTCCCGTTTTCAATTCCTGACCAGGTAAGGGTTACGGTGTTTGGGGTTTCTGTTAGTTGGATGCCCAGGTTGTAAACCGGGGCAAAGCCGGGGCCAGCTGCTTGACCAAGGGTGGTATACGGAATTTGGGCTGACCAGGGTCCAGCTCCAAACCAGTTATATGCGCGAGCTCGAAGGTAATAGGTTGTGTTAATGGTAAAGTAATCCCCACTAAGAGAAAAAGTTCCATTGGTATCAATAACTGTTGTGCCATTTTGCGGAACGTCGTCAGCAGGAAATTGCCCGCTCACCTTGCTTATTTGAACTCTGAAATTATTACCTGTTGAAGATCCACCCAATTCTATTTTAGGGTTTCCTTCACTATAACTTACTGGCACGGTGAGGGTTAGTTCTAAATTATCGCCAACACGCCTTAAGGCTTCACCGATTGTGCCGATAGAAGGAGTGCGAGGTTTTGCTGCTAAATAATCAGTTTTAAAAGCTTTTAACCAGTATTGCGAAGCTGGTGCTGGTGGAGCAGGGAGGCCTATATCTTCTTGGCGGTTGTTTTCAAGTATATTGAACCCAACTTTGCTTTTTCCATAATAACTTCCTTCGGTAAGTGGGGTTCCATTCCAAGTGCGTATCCACAAGTTTCCTCGGTTACTAAAATAATATTGATAATAATCTTGTAAATTGGTTTTGGAGGGAGTTAATTTTCCTGCGTTTGAAGTTGGGCCAGCTGGGTTTGACATATAGAATTCGATGTTTGTGTCACTTGGTGTCATGGGATTATTGTTTCGATCTAATATTTGGTAATCACGATTGGTTTTGTGGATTCTGAGATTTCCTTCAGCTAAGACTGAGGTGGTTGCAAACAACAGAAATAGTAAGCCTAAGATCGGCATCCTTTTTTTCTTTAATTTATACATTTTTATTTACCTCCTAAAAACTAGGGACTTGATAAGACCCAATCAATTCCGTTGCTATTTCTAAAATACCAATAGCCGTTTCCTGATGATAATGAAATTGTCTGATCCCAAGCATCATCAACAAAGTTAGATGTTCGATAATCTCCTTCTTTGAATGAATAAACCTGATCTCCCTCAACTGGAGAAAATCCTGCAACACCCAAGTTTGTTCTTAATACTGGAAAGGGGTTACCAATCAAATTATAATGGGTTGCTATTTGGTGAGTTGAATTCTCATTGAGAACACGACCAGCCAAGGTTATTATTGTTCTTTCTCCATTTCTATAAATCCAATAACCCTCTGCTAGGTTAATCCTAAAGGGATTTCCCCAAGTTCCATTAGTAAAAGTCGCTGGGATATAAGTATTTCCGTCGTAACTTTGGATTTGATCTCCTTCAGCAAGTTGAGACCCAATGAAACTGTCGAGACTTGAATTAATTGGTTGGAGAGGAGTTGAAATTAAATTATAGTGATGGTCGATTTCTATATTTACCTTCCCCACCGCCAACGCTGTTGGAAGTACTTCAGCGATCCTATCTGGAGTAATATTATTTTCTAGACCTTTGTAATAAATTTCATTTGGCAATCTGCCAACTTTATTGGAATGAATCAAAATCCCGTCAGCCAAATTTCTCAAATCGAATTCATTCTCAATGCGTTGATCAACTC
>JAHIZU010000087.1 GCA_018814265.1 Candidatus Margulisiibacteriota bacterium
AAAAAATTCTGATACCCCATTCTTGAAACCTCAAAGCCCGTTTGTTCAACAATCCCGCGAATTTCTTTCAAAGAATATTTGACCGGATGATCTCCACGTCCTAAAAGATCAGAAATAAACTCAACATAAGAATATCTATTCGGCAGCATATAAACAAAAAAGTAGCCGCCGTCTTTTAATATCCTGGAGATTTCTTTAAGCGAAGCAAACTGGTCATTTACATGCTCTAGTACTCCCGAAGACAGCACCGCATCAAAAGATGCATCAGTAAAAGGCAATTTAACCTGGTCGGTCAATTGCTGCACTGATTGCCCAATTCCTTCAAGCAAGGGTCTGTTTCCCGATCTAATATCGCAGCTGGTCACGTCCAGGCCGCGATTTTTTAATAGATAAGACATCTGTCCCGCGCCACAGCCCCAATCCAAAATCCTTCCATCGCCCAATATTTTCTTTATCTGATCAGCCATCATAACATATCGCTGAATTCCCAACTTAGAGGACAAATGAGCATTGTCATCTGTTTCCTCAAAAGCGAAGGCTTTCCTGATTTCAGCTGTTTCGTGTTGTTTCATAATTATCAATATTTAACCAAATCTTCCGCGCATCCTCTGTCTCAAGGCTTCGTAAAGCACTACCGCAGTGGAAACCCCAACATTCAATGATTCCGCACGCCCAGGCATCGGGATCTTGACAGTTTGATCGCAAAGATCCGTTATGTTTGTTGGCAATCCCGCGCCTTCATTACCAACCAGGATGGCAGTTTTTCCAATGTAATCAACATCAAAATAATCATCGCTGCCCAATATATCCGCAGCAATAAGCCTGACGAGTTGCTTTTTAAGCTGTTCAATAGCCGCGACTGTATCTGGAACCATGACGATCGGCAGATGAAACAGCGACCCCATAGTCGAGCGGATCACCTTGCTGTTATAAAGATCCACCGTGCCCTTTGCCAGCACCACACCAGCCGCCCCAACAGCATCCGCTGTCCTAATTATTGTCCCGAGATTCCCAGGGTCCTGAACTTCAACACAAAAAACAATTAATGGCTCAACCGAGTTAAAAAGATCTGACAGCTGAAACTGCCGCTGCTTAACAACAGCCAGGATCCCCTGAGGCGTTTCCACGTCTGAAACTTCAGCAAACTGTTTTTTGGAAACCTTATAACAATCAACGCCCAGGTCTGCCAGCTTGGATACCAGTGGAAGCTGCTCAGAATAAATTACAAAATCTAGTTGGTCGACCGCCTCCTCCACCAGATGCGGACCTTCAACTACAAAACGACCTTCTTTTCGCCTGGCATTACGCTTTTCCAAAAGGGTCCTGACCAGGCGCAATTTTTCCTTCATGTATTATCTATTACTTCTCCCGGAATAATGGCTAAAATCAATAGTTGAAATATCTACAGCATCAAGATCAACACTGGTTAAAGTTTTAAGCCCATAAACTATGCAATACTCACCTGGCATAATATTGCCAGGCACTGCGATTGAGAGTTGATCTGTGAACGCCCCCCACCAGTTAAAGCCATTAATTGCTGGCATAAAACCTTTCACATAATAAACATCAGGGGTCCAGGAAGCTGGTGCTTCCCAAGTGATCGTAGCCACAACATTACCACCAACTTCAGCAGTAGAACAAGCTATGCTTTGAGGCTCACCATATAAGGTTAGATTTTGCGTAACTGACTCGCCTGTTGCAGCGGACAGACCACAAACCACAGCTCCTGAATACTTTACAAAATCTGTTGAATAAATACTAAAATACACTGCGCAATCAGTATTTGCCGGAACAGGAACACTATATGTTGAAGATGTAACTTCATAGGTTGGCAAAGCCAATCCCACATTATCAGCTACCATAACAGCTACAGGTCCTTGAGACAGATCCCACGATGAAAAGCCAGCAGGCACAGCAAAGCTGCCACCGATTGTTCCTTCTTGACTGGGAATTTGCACATTAACAGCAAGGCTGCCGCCACTAGCAAGTGACCCTCCGGCTGTATAACCATTACCAAGATCTAGCCTGCCAGATGCAACATAAACATTACCATCCAAAACATAAGGATTAGAATAATTTCCTGCAACATCAGCCTGCGTTGAGTAGCCCATGGCCAGGGGTAAGGTGGATTTTTTAGAAATAATCTTTACATATGCAGAGTCTACTGCGCTGCCATTGCTATCTGTAATGCTGCCATTAACACTACCGTAGGATGTAATTTCACTTGTAGTAACATAAAAAAGATAAAAATCAATATTAGAAGCTTGTGTAACTACTGACACAGCACCTCCGTTATGACTGCCATCGTCAGGAGGAAAAGCTGAAAAAACAACATCGCCAGCCGGCACGCCACTTAATGTATAGCTGCCATCAGCCGCAGTAGTAGCAAGAATTGTCGTGCCAGCCCAAACTTGGGCATTTTCAATTGGAGTAGTAGAATCAGCAACATATACATGACCAGTTACCGAATAAGCTGCTAAAGCTTTTGCACCAGTAGCAGCCGTAGATCTAAGACTTCCAGAAGTAATCACATTACTTCCCAGAGAAAACGATGTTGCATTATATGAATTTGCCACACTAGTTGTTGTTGTAGTAGAACTAGTTGTGGTAGTGGTTGATGTCTCAACCACCTGGGCACAGTTTATCACACTCAAGCTAAATCCAAATCCAAGCAGCAAAACCAAAACAAGCAAAACATATTTTTTAAACATAATACTTCTCCTTCTTTTCTTGAAATTATACTGAAAAATTAGGCGGATAGCAACTTGAATACATCAGCTACCAGATAGAGCGACCCAGTGATCAGCAGCGGTGATTTCCCATCCCATCTAAGCACAGCAACACCCACTGTGTGAGCCAGATGAACGGGCATTTGACTATTTGCCCAGCGGGCAATGGCCCTGGGATCAGCTGCCTGGTTATGTGATGAAGAGGTGATGATAAGCTGGCCTATGATGGGCTTAAGCTCCTGCAAAAACTTCTTAAAATCCTTGGTCTTCTGACAGCCATAGATGACCGTATACTTGCCTGGGAATCGCTGCTGAATCGTCACCTTGAGGGCCTTAGCCCCGGCTGGATTATGCGCGCCATCCATGATTATCAAGGGTTTGCGGGAAATGACTTGAAAGCGTCCCGGCCACTCAGTTTTTCGCAAACCACTCACGATTTGGCTGCGGGTGACGTTTATTCCGGCCAACCTGACTGCTGAAACAGCACACGCGGCATTAAGCTTTTGGTGCTCCCCAGCCAGGTTAGGAATCGTCTTTGAATCATAACCTTTAGCCTGAACCAGCAAAGAACCAGCCTTTTCCGCGGCTTTTCGGATCACTCTTAATGGCTCGGGCTTTGTCTCAGCCGTAACCACCGGAACTGCTGGCTTAATGATCGCCGCTTTCTCTTTGGCAATCTTTGCCAGGGTCCTACCTAAGACCTCTGTATGCTCCAAATCAATATTAGTAATGATTGAAACCAGCGGATTCAAAACATTGGTCGCGTCCAGCCTGCCCCCTAGCCCAACTTCAACCACCGCAACATCAACCTTCTTTTTAGCAAAATACCAGAACGCAACAGCAGTTAAAACTTCGAATATTGTTGGCTCAGCCTTCTTCCCCTTCTTCAAGCCCTCTGAGGCCCTCTTAACCCTTCTTAACCCCTCTTCCAGTTCACTCCCGGAAATATCCTTACCGTTAATTTTAATCCGCTCAGTATAATCAAGAATATGCGGCGAAGTATAAAGCCCTACTTTATAGCCAGCCTCTTTTAAGATCGAAGCGGTCATCGCCGCGGTTGAACCTTTACCGTTAGTGCCAGCAATGTGGATGGATTTGAATTTTAGCTGAGGATTTTCTAGTCTATCAAGTAGATGCGTGATTCTTTTTAAACCAAGGTTAATACCAAACTTTTCTAATGATTGGAGGTATTTATACATTACTTCTGAGGGTTAATCCCTGCCCTCATCCCAATTTATTCTTTAATCTTTATTTACTATTTAATGCCCTTCTCCCAAAGGAGGGTGTCCAATAACACTCATGAAACCTGCGACTAAACGTCGCGGTTTCATGGACAGAGTCTTTCCTATGCCATTTGTTGTGCTAATTTGGGGCTTATGAGCCATTCTTGTTTTCCTTTTAGGTGCTTTTGGATCTTG
>JAHIZU010000088.1 GCA_018814265.1 Candidatus Margulisiibacteriota bacterium
ACTTTTGCGGGTCCTTCAGGAAAAAGAATTTGAGCGGTTAGGCGGAACAAAAACGATCAAGGTTGACCTGCGGGTGATTTGTGCGACACATCAGAATTTAGAGAAGATGGTCAAGGAAAAGAAGTTTCGTGAAGATCTTTTCTATCGCATCAATGTATTTCCGGTAATTCTTCCCCCGTTGCGTGATCGCAAAGAGGATATTCCACTTTTGGTTGCTCATTTTACGCATAAATACAACAAGGAAAACAATAAGCAGATCGAAGGCGTTAATCGCGCTGCTTTAGATATTCTCATGGCCCATGATTGGCCAGGGAATGTTCGAGAACTTGAAAATGTGATTGAGCATGCGGTCGTCCTTTGCCAAAAAGATTTGATCTCTCCCCGCGATTTACCAGCCAATCTCTCCCAAAAAGCGCCGGAAATTAAAACCGAAGGTGCGACTCTGCCCAAGATTGTTGAGTCAATTGAGAAGCAGAAGATAAAAGAGGCGCTTGATCAGTATAAGACGCAGCGGAAAGCGGCCAAGGCCCTCGGGATTACTGAGCGGATGTTAGGTTATAAGATTTCTAAGTACGGGTTGTAAATCAAACAATCTCCACAATTTCGTAATTTTTTTCCCATTCCCTTCGTGGCAATAAGATTGCTTGTTCTCCTGTGAAAGGGGGAATGAATAATGATCAATAGCGGTGATACGGCTTGGATCCTGATTTCAACTGCATTAGTTATCTTGATGACCCCGGCAGTCGGCTTCTTCTACGGTGGGATGGTCCGAAAGAAAAGTATTTTGTCCACCCTGATGATGTGCTTTGCCGCGCTGTTCCTGATCAGTATCCAGTGGGTTCTGTTTGGTTATACTTTGGCTTTTGGCCCGTCAAAAGCCGGGTTGATCGGTGGTTTGAGCTGGTTGGGTTTGACCGGGGTAGGGCAATTGCCCAATCCTGATTATGCCGCGACCATTCCGGCACTCTGCTTTATGATGTTTCAGGCGGCTTTTGCCATTATTACGCCTTCTCTAATCGTGGGCGCTTTTGTGGAGCGGATCAAATTCGCCGCCTTCCTGGTTTTTACCGGCCTCTGGGCCACGCTGGTTTATGATCCAGTGGCTCACTGGGTCTGGGGTGTTGGCGGCTGGTTAAGGACCATGGGTGTCCTTGATTTTGCCGGCGGCACAGTTGTCCATATTACCGCTGGTTTCTCCGCCTTGGCTATTGCACTGGTCATTGGTAAAAGGATCGGCTATGGCAAGGATAATATGGAACCCAGCAATATTCCTCTGGTTGTTCTGGGAGCTGTTCTGCTCTGGTTTGGCTGGTTTGGGTTTAACGGCGGTTCGTCTTTGGCAGCTAACGGCCTGGCAGTTCAGGCGTTTGTAGTTACGAATATTTCCGGCGCCACCGCTGCCCTGGTCTGGATGATCTTAAGCTGGCTGCATCGCCGTCCCAGCGTTCTGGGTGTGGCAACCGGCGCGGTAGTTGGCCTGGCAGCGATCACTCCGGCTTCGGGCTTTGTCAGCCCATTGGCGGCAATTGCAATAGGATCTATTGCTTCAGCCATCTCTTACTATATTATAGTATTAAGGATGAAATTGCGGATCGATGAATCCCTGGATGTTTTTGCCTGCCACGGCATGGGCAGCTTTTGGGGCGTGGTCGCAACTGGTATTTTTGCCAGCAAAGCGATTAATCCCAGCGGAACGGATGGCTGGATCTATGGCAATCCAGGGCTGGTCTGGACGCAGTTATTTGGCGCAGTTGTTGTGGCTGTTTTTGCTTTTATTGTGACCTATGTCCTGGCGACATTGATCGACCTGTTTGTTGGCCTGCGTGTCACAGAAAATGAAGAGCTGGTCGGGCTTGATATTTCTCAGCACGCTGAAACTATTTAAAAGAGGTGTTAAGAATGAAAAAAATTGAGGCAATCATCCGTCAGGAGAAAATTGAAGACTTAAGGGAAGCACTTGAGAAAAAGGGTTTTATCGGTATGACCATAACAGAGGTCAGGGGCCGCGGCAAACAAAAGGGGATTAAACTGGAATGGCGGGTTGGTGAATATACCGTGGAATTCCTGCCCAAGATAAAGCTGGAGATGGTGGTGGAAGAGAGTAAGTTAAATGAAGCGATTGCAGTGATTGAAGATGTCTGCTCAACCGGGAAGATTGGGGACGGCAAGATCTTTATCTCAAATATAGAGGAGGTGATCAGGCTGAGCAGCAAGGAGCGCGGGCAAAAAGCAGTCTAACTATATACAAAATTGTAGTAATAATTCATTGAATCTACAAAATTGTAAACAAAGGGCTTGATTTAGCCTTTTAATCGTGGTAATAAGATTGCTATTTATATATCTATAAGAGATAAGAAGGTCGAGCCGCAAAGCGGTGAATAAACAAAGGAGGTCGAGTTAAATGCCAACAAAAGAGGAGATATTAAAACAGGTTAAGGATAATGATGTTGAGTTTATCCGGTTATGGTTCACGGATTTGAACGGGATACTAAAGAGTTTCTCAATTGGTAAAGAAGAGTTAGAGACTGCTTTAACGGATGGGATGGGGTTTGACGGTTCATCGATCACGGGTTTCCAGGCGATCGAGGAAAGCGATATGATTGCTATGCCGGATACGGATACTTTTGCCATCCTGCCATGGCGGCCTGAAGAAAAGGCCGTGGCCAGGATGATTTGCGATGTTCTTCAGCCAAGCGCTGGCAAACATAAACCCTACGAAGGAGACCCCCGCTATGTCTTAAAAAGACAACTGGCTAAAATGAAGAAATTGGGGTTTGACCATTTTTATGTCGGCCCGGAATTGGAATATTTCTATTTCAAGGATTCAAAAGGCACGGAGATATTGGACGAAGGAGGCTATTTTGACCTTACGCCATTAGATATGGCTTCTAATTTAAGAAGGGATACTATTTTTGCTTTGAAAAAGCTGGGCATCCGCGTTGAATATTCCCATCATGAAGTTGCCCCGTCCCAGCATGAGATCGATATGCGCTATGATGACGGTCTCAAGATGGCAGATGATATGGTTACCTATCGTTTAACTGTTAAGGAGATCGCTTCTGCCAACGGAGTGTACGCCACTTTTATGCCTAAGCCTATCTTTGGCCAGAATGGTTCCGGCATGCACTGCCACCAGTCATTGTTCAAAGGCAAAAGCAATGCTTTCTATGATTCCAGCGATAAATATAACCTGTCCAAGGTGGGCAAGTCTTATATTGCTGGTATCTTAAAACATGCGCCTGAGATGATCTCTGTCCTGGCGCCCTGGGTTAACTCTTACAAGAGATTGGTCCCTGGCTATGAAGCGCCGGTCTATATTGCCTGGTCAAGAAGGAATAGATCTGCCTTGATCCGTGTTCCCATGTACCAGCCGGGCAAGGAAGCTGCCACCAGGATGGAGCTCAGGTGTCCGGATCCATCCGGCAACCCATATCTGCAATTAGCAGTTATGTTAGCGGCCGGTCTAAAGGGGATCGAGGAAGAGTACAAGCTCGGTGATCCAATGGAGCTCAACCTTTATCACTTGACTGATGAGGAAAGGGCAGAGCGCGGGATCAAATCCCTGCCGCCAAGTCTGGGCGAAGCTATCGAGATCGCGCAAAAGAGCGAATTGCTTCGTGAAACACTGGGCGACCACTGTTTTGAAAGATTTATTGAACTGAAAAAGAAAGAGTGGGATGAATTCCGCATCCAGGTAACTGAATACGAAATAAAGAAATATTTACCCATACTTTGAGTTATAATGGGGTGAGGCTTTTCGGCTCGACACCTTTGAGTCTCGCCCCTCTATTTTCCAACAAAGGTGTCGGGGAAGCAAAGGTGTCGGAAGATGCCATATGACAAAATGCAAAAAAAACAAGGTTTGTATGATCCGCAATTTGAACATGACAATTGCGGCGTCGGCTTTGTGGTCAACATCAACGGTCAAAAGTCCCGCGATATTATCCAGCAAGGACTCCAGGTACTAAAACGTCTGGCGCACCGCGGCGCAGTAGGTGCTGATCCAAAAACCGGTGACGGCGCCGGAATCCTCATCCAGATCCCGCACGATTTCCTGGCCAAAGAATTTCCAAGCCTGCCTCGTTATAGTGCTTATGGCACTGGGCTAATCTTTTTACCTCAGAATAAGAGAATGCGCAATATCTGCAAAGATGTTATTGCTAGGATTGTGGAGCAAGAGGGGCAGGTTTTAATTGGCTGGCGTCCCGTTCCAGTTGATGATTCTGAGATTGGCAAAACCGCCAAAGAAACACAACCAGCTATCGAGCAGGTTTTTATTGGTAAAGGTAAAGAAGTAAATACCAGGCTGGATTTGGAACGCAAACTTTATGGAATTCGCCGGGAAGCAGAAAAAGAGATCAATGCCGAGGGTTTTTATATTACCAACCTTTCTACCCGCACCCTTGCTTACAAAGGCCTGCTCATGGCTGATCAGGTGGAAAATTATTTTCTTGACCTAAAAGATCCGGATTTAAAAAGCTCAATTGCCCTGGTCCATTCCCGTTATAGCACCAACACTTTCCCAACCTGGGATTTAGCCCAGCCCTTCAGGTTCCTGGCTCACAATGGTGAAATTAATACTTTACGCGGCAACATTAATTGGATGCGCGCGCGTGGGATTGACGTTATTGTGCCCGGTGGCAGCGATTCTGCTTCTTTAGATAATGTTTTTGAACTGCTGGTTCTATCCGGCAGGCCAATGTCCCATGCCATGATGATGCTTATTCCTGGCGCTTGGGAACATAACCATTTGATGAACAAAGAAGTCCGGGACTTTTACAAGTACCACGCTTGTTTTATGGAACCTTGGGATGGTCCAGCTGCCGTTGCTTTTACTGATGGTAAGCATGTCGGTGCGGTTCTGGATAGAAATGGTTTGCGGCCGGCGCGCTATCTTGTTACAAAAAGCGGCCTGGTGGTTATGGCTTCTGAAGTCGGTGTGCTGGATATTGATCCAAAAGAGATTAAAGTTTCTGGCAGGCTTGAGCCGGGAAAAATGTTTTACATTGATACAGAAACCCAGCGCATTGTGGAAGACGATGAAATTAAAGAAGAAATCTATTCCCGCCGCTTTTACGGCCAGTGGCTCAAAGAAAACATGGTTGAGCTGGATGAGCTGCACAAAGTCAGCGTGACCGCAGAGGAGCAGTTAGATATTAAAACCATGTTGAAGGCCTTTGGTTATACTCGTGAGGATTTAAGAATGGTGCTCAAACCCATGGCTGAAAAAGGCAAAGAACCAGTCGGTTCAATGGGCAATGATACGCCACACGCAGTGCTTTCGAGCAAACCGCAGCTGCTTTACAACTATTTCCGGCAATTATTTGCCCAGGTGACAAATCCGGCAATTGATCCGATTCGCGAAGGCCTGGTCATGAGCTTAGAAAGCTATATTGGACCGCAGCAGGATATTCTTACGGAAACGCCGGAGCATTGCCGTAAATTAAGGGTAAAAGAGCCGATTTTGACTAATGAGGAATTAGAGCGGATCAGGCATATTCAAAAAGAAGGGTTTAAAACCAAGACAGTAAGTTTATTATACCCCACACTTAAGTGTGGGGTATCTACCGTTACTAAAGCCTTGGATAGGGTCTGTAAGGAAGCAGAAGAAGCGATTAGCGAAGGCTGCGCGTTTATTGTTCTAAGCGATCGCGGCGTAGACGAAAAACAGGCAACTTTGCCGGCCTTGTTGGCTGTTGGAGCGCTGCATCATCATTTAATTCGCAAAGCTTTGCGCACCAAAGTTAGTTTGATCTTAGAAAGCGCGGAACCGCGTGAAGTGCATCACTTTGCCTGTTTGTTTGGCTATGGTGTTGACCTGGTTAACCCTTATCTGGCTTATGAGGCGATTGCAATGCTGGTGGCTGAAGGGGATGTGGTGTTGGATGCCAAAACTGCGATCAATAATTTCCGCAAAGCGGTTCATAAAGGAATTAAGAAAATCTTGTCCAAGATGGGGATTTCAACTTTAAATAGTTATCGCGGCGCGCAAATCTTTGAGGTATTAGGCATTAGCGATGAGGTAGTAGGTAAATGCTTTGAAGGAACCCCCTCACGTATTGGCGGTGCTGGTTTTGCGGAAATTGCTAAGGAAACTTTAATTAAACATTACAACGCGTTTAACGTAGTAGCAGAGCTTGCTCTGCCGGGGAGCGAAGCAAGCTTCGCAACTACGATATTACCGAGCGGCGGGCTTTACCAGTGGCGCCGGGACGGTGAATTTCATCTCTGGAATCCAGAGAGCATCTCCGCTATCCAGGATGCTGCCTGGAATAATAATTATGATCGTTATAAAGAATTTTCTAATCTTATAAATGATCAATCCCAAAACCCGACTACTTTGCGGTCATTACTTAAATTCAAGAAGGCTAAATCGGTCCCTATTTCCGAAGTTGAACCAGTTGAAAGTATTCTTAAACGTTTTACTACTGGCGCGATGAGTTTTGGTTCCATCAGCGGGCCAGCGCATGAAACTATTGCCCAAGCCATGAATCTGATTGGCGGCAAATCAAATACTGGCGAAGGCGGAGAGGATCCTGCCAGGTTTGGAAATAATCGAAGGTCAGCGATTAAACAAGTGGCTTCCGGTCGTTTTGGCGTTACTACTAACTATTTAATAAATGCAGATGAGCTGCAAATCAAGATTGCACAAGGAGCGAAACCAGGCGAGGGCGGGCAGCTGCCTGGTCATAAAGTCAGTGAAATAATTGCTAAAACTCGTTACACCACACCAGGTGTAACCTTAATCTCACCGCCGCCGCACCATGATATTTATTCAATTGAGGATTTGGCCCAATTAATTTTTGACTTAAAGAATGTCAATCCCAAAGCCAGAATCTCAGTCAAACTGGTTTCAGAAGTTGGGGTTGGCACT
This sequence comes from Candidatus Margulisiibacteriota bacterium, assembly GCA_018814265.1. Classification (GTDB taxonomy): domain Bacteria; phylum Margulisbacteria; class WOR-1; order O2-12-FULL-45-9; family O2-12-FULL-45-9; genus JAHIZU01. Next base: position 6,875 of record JAHIZU010000088.1, read on the forward strand.
GTTGCTGCCGGAGTGGCCAAAGGCCATGCAGACATGATCCTGATTTCCGGCGGAGACGGCGGCACCGGAGCTTCTCCGCTGAGCTCGATCCGTTATGCCGGTCTACCGTGGGAGCTTGGTTTATCTGAAACTCATCAAACCTTGGTGCTTAATAATCTCCGCTCAAGAGTCAGGCTGCAAACCGATGGCCAGCTTAGAACTGGCCACGACATTGCGATAGCCGCATTACTGGGCGCTGAAGAATTTGGCTTTGCCACGATTGCCTTAATCATTTGCGGCTGTGTTATGCTGCGGCACTGTCATTTGAACAATTGTTCAGTTGGCGTGGCAACGCAAGACGAATGTCTAGCTAAGAGATTTCGCGGCAAACCCGAATATCTGGTCAACTTTTTCCGTTTCCTGGCCCAGGATATGCGTGAAATCATGGCCCAATTAGGGATTCGCTCGATTGATGAGATGGTGGGCAGGACTGATCTGTTGGAGATAAATGAAGAAATTCTGCCTTGGAAAGCAAAAGGATTAGATCTGTCTAAGATTCTCTGGAAACCTGCGACTAAACGTCGCGGTTTCCAGGAAGCCGAGACGTTCAGTCTCAGGCTTCCGGATGTTCTGGACCGGCAATTGATTAAATTAGCTAAGCCGGCTTTGGAAAAAGGAGAACCAGTTAAAGCGGAATTGGCCATCCATAACTTCAACCGCACTGCGGGCAGCATGTTGAGCGGTAAAGTGGTAAAAAAATATGGGGAAAAAGGTTTGCCGGATGACACGATTTATTTTCGTTTTACCGGGGTTGCAGGGCAGAGCTTTGGCGCCTGGTTAGCCAAAGGCATCACTTTTGAGCTTGAAGGAATGACCAATGATTATGTTGGTAAAGGCATTTCCGGCGGTAAATTAATAGTTCATAGCCAGCGGAATGATATTGTAATTGGCAACACAACTTTTTACGGCGCTATTTCAGGCGAGGCCTATATTCGCGGTCTGGCCGGGGAAAGATTCTGTATCCGCAATTCCGGTTTGCATGCTGTGGTTGAGGGAGTCGGGGATCATGGCTGCGAGTACATGACCGGTGGTCGCGTGATTGTTTTGGGAAAAACCGGCAGGAACTTTGCCGCAGGCATGTCCGGTGGTATTGCTTATATCTATGATAAGCACAATGAGTTTGCTGAAAAATGCAATCCTAGCATGGTTTACTTAGAAGAGCTTGATAAAAAGGACGAGAAGCTTATTTATGGGCTGCTGCAAAAGCATTTTAAATATACGCGCAGCCCGATCGCAAAAAATATTCTGGATAACTTTAATAATGAAAAGCGGCGCTTTATCAAAGTTATGCCTAGGGAATACAAGCGTGTGTTGGCTGAGCGGGCGATGAGCGTTGAGGAACTCGAGCTCCTGGAGGTCTCCGATGGGTAATCCCAAGGGATTTTTAAATATAAAACGTGAGGCCGAGCAATACCGTCCGGTGTGCGAGCGGGTCAAGGATTATAAAGATGTGGTGACTCCGCGCTCGGATCGCGTTTCCCGTGACCAGGCTTCGCGCTGTATGGATTGCGGCACGCCGTTTTGCCACTGGGCCTGTCCGCTGGGCAATTTTATTCCTGAGTGGAACGATCTCGTCCATAACAACCGATGGGAAAGGGCTTTTGAGCTGCTTAATGCTTCTAACAACCTGCCGGAAGTAACGGGCAGAGTTTGTCCGGCGCTGTGTGAATTTGCTTGCGTGCTGGGTATTAATGATGATCCAATTACGATTCGCGAGAACGAGCTTTCTGTTATTGAACATGGCTTTAAAAAGGGGTATATCAAACCTAATCCACCTAAAACTCGAACGGGTAAAACAGTTGCGGTTATTGGTTCTGGTCCAGCAGGGTTATCTTGTGCTGCAGAATTAAATAAACAAGGCCACACGGTTACTGTTTTTGAACGAGATGATAAGATTGGCGGGATTATGCGTTACGGTATCCCAGATTTTAAACTGGAAAAGCATATTCTTGACCGCAGGATCGAGATTTGGAAAAAAGAAGGCATTAAATTTAGGACTATAGTTAATGCGGGTAAAGAAATTATCAAAGATTTTGATGCGGTCTGTCTGGCAACCGGCTGCCGCACGCCCAGGGATTTAAAGATCCCAAGACGTGAACTTAATGGCATTCATTTTGCCATGGATTATCTAATTCGAGCCAACAAGACCAAGAAGGCTGAAGCCAAAGGCAAAAAAGTTGTGGTCATCGGTGGTGGCGACACTGGTTCGGACTGTGTTGGCACAGCTAATCGGCAAGGAGCAGCTTGTGTGGTCCAGATTGAGCTTTTGCCAGAGCCGCCGGCTTGCCGTGACAATAAATGTCCCTGGCCAACATATCCTTTGCTGTTAAAAACAACCAGTTCGCATAAAGAGGGGGTCGATCGCAGTTGGTCAATTCTGACTAAGAAATTTATTGGCGAAAATGGCCGGGTTAAGCAATTATCCTGTGTCAAAGTTAAGTTCGAAGGCCGGCAGATGAAAGAGATTCCTGGGTCAGAATTTGAAATTGAAGCAGATCTCGTTATTTTAGCGGTCGGATTTCTAA
>JAHIZU010000089.1 GCA_018814265.1 Candidatus Margulisiibacteriota bacterium
AACCAAAAAATCTATTGCATTTGCAAAAACACTTTTTTCTGCTGATTTTATTCTGTTTATTTTTAATTGATATTTGCATTCGTCTTTTTTGTTGCTGCGTTTATTGTTGCTATATTTAAAAACAAAATCCCCATCTAGTTAAGTTATTCGTTAGCTGCCAGGTTGCCGCCTTAGCGTTAAGGCCATGCTCAAAACACCTAAGCACATCCCTCGACCCTTCGACTCTGCTTCGACTCGCTCACTACGTTCGCTCGCTCAGCATCGCTCAGGGCGAGCCCCCACCGTCCTTTAAGGGAAAGCACCAAGGCCTGATCAAAGAATTGACGACTAAGTGCATAGATACAAGGCCCCGCCTTCGTCCTCCATAGGCGGACTTCGGCGGGCAAGGATTAGCTCAATGTACAAGACCTAGCCAAACTATGGTAATGGCCCCCTCGACAAGCTCGGGGCTTCGCTCGGGGTAAACCACTATCCCTCGCTATTTATATTATTTGATAAAGCCAGACACATCAGGGCAAGCGCTATGCCCCTCGCCACCCCACCACAGCCAAGCAGTCGGCATGTTTTTGAATGGCGGCAAAAACATGCCGACTATTCCCGCTGCCTTGAACAGATCCTTCGACCCTTCGACGAACTCAGGGCAAGCAGGCTCAGGAAGAAAAAATTATTTTTATTGCTCTTTGGGGGGTGGGGTTTTTAATTAGAGATACGTCGATCGATGCGCCGGAAAGATTTCAGCTATCTTCTCCACCACCATGTTTTACCACCCTTGCTTCCACCATATAAACCACGTCCTCAGCGATATTTGTCGCGTGATCACAAATCCGCTCCAGGTGCCTGGAAACCAAAAGCAACGGAATAGCACGAGAAACAGTATTCGCGTCTTTGCTCATTATTTCAACTAATTCATCATGGATCAGGTCTCGTAAACGATCAACCTCTTTTTCTTTGACCCATACTGTTTTGGCTTTCCCGGTATCACGTTTTACAAAGGCGTCAATAACTATTGCCACCGAATCCTGCGCCAACTTGGCCATCTTAGGAATATCGATCAACGGTTTGAGCAAGGGCTGACCTGCCAAAGCAATCGTCCTCTGAGCAATATCCTCAGCCAGATCTCCGATCCTTTCCAGATCATTGGCAATACGCGAGCCGGTCATAAGAAATCTTAAGTCAGACGCCTCTGGCTGGCGCAGCGCGATGAGTTCAATGCACTTTTCATCGATTTCCAGCTCAAGCTGGTCAACCCTTTCGTCTTCCCGAATGACCTCCTCCGCCATTTCAGTGTTTTGATTCTTAAGGGCTTCAACAGATTTATGAATCAAGCCCTGCACCATAACACCCATTTTAAGTATCATGTCTTTTAATTCTGCCATTTCCTTATCAAATATCCTTTGTTTATCCATTTTATCCAAACCTCCCTGTTATATATTCTTCGGTTCGCTTATCACCGGGCGCGGTAAAGATACTGCTCGTCGCATCAAATTCTATCAACTCCCCCATTAAAAAGAAACCCGTAAAATCAGAAACCCGCGCCGCCTGCTGCATATTATGAGTGACAATCAGGATAGTAAAATCTTTTTTCAATATTCTCATTAATTCTTCTATCTTCAGAGTCGCCATAGGGTCAAGCGTTGAACAGGGTTCATCCATCAACAGCACCTCCGGTTTAACCGCCACCAACCTGGCAATGCATAAACGCTGCTGTTGCTCAAGAGTCAAAGAGAGCGCATTCTTATTGAGTGTGTCTTTTAATTCATCCCAGAGCAGAACTGACTCCAGGCTATGACGAACAATTGATTCCAGTTCTTCTCCGCGCGCCAGCCGGTGCACCCTGGGGCCAAAAGCGATATTTTCGAAAACTGATAAGGGAAAAGGATTGGGTCGCTGAAAAACCATACCCACTTTTTTCCGCAGCGTTACCAGATCGATCTGTGAATCAAGAATCTCCTTACCCTCGATTTGTATGCTTCCGCTTATCCTGATGCCATCAATTAAATCGTTCATACGGTTCAGGCAGCGCAAAAAAGTCGATTTGCCGCAGCCCGAAGGCCCGATTAAAGCAGTAATCTGATTCTTTTCTACCCTCAGGTTGACATTTATCAAAGCCTGAAATTTGCCGTAGAAAAAATCCAGACTCTCAACTTTTATTATTTTTTCTTTTTCCATGAATTAGCCAAACCTTCCGGCAATGTAATCATCAGTCCGCTTATCGCTGGGCGCAGTAAACATTTTGGCCGTGATATCCAGTTCAATCAGCTCGCCCATTAAGAAGAAAGCTGTCCGATCGCTGACCCGCGCAGCTTGTTTGGTATTATTAGTAACCAGAATCTGAGTATATTTTTGCTTGAGTTCCCGCATAGCTTCTTCAACCTTAGCCGTGGAAATGGGGTCCAGGCCGGAACAAGGTTCATCGTACAGGATAACTTCCGGCTCTACCGCCAGAGTCCTGGAAATACATAATCTTTGCTGCTGGCCACCGGAAAGGTTAAAAGCCGGGGTCTTAAGCCGATCCTTCACTTCATCCCAAAGATAGGAAGCCTTCAAACATCTTTCCACTATTTCGTCTAATTGTTTTTTCTTTTTAGTGCCGTGCAAACGCGGACCATAAGCCACATTATCAAAAATTGACAAAGGGAGCGGAAGCGGCAAAGCATAAACCATGCCAATTCTCCGGCGCAAGGCCAATCTTTTGATTTCTTTTTGCGCATCTAAAGTATCAAAATAGATCTTTCCTTCAATTCTGACATTAGGAGTAAAATCGAGCATGCGATTAATTGACTTAAGAAAAGTAGTTTTGCCGCTGTTAGCCGGGCCGATTATGCCCAGGATCTCATTTTCCTGGACTTCAAGGTTTATTCCTTTTAAGGCCTCAAAGCTGCCATAAAAAACACATAAATTGTCGATTCTTAATTTAGCTACCATAATTTTCTCTTCCTGAAGCGTGCCCGGATATAAGCCGCGCTAATGTTCATGATAAACACCAATAAGACCAGGACAAGAATAGTGCCGTACTGGATTTTAACTGAAACATTCGGCACCTGGGTTGATAGAACATAAATATGATAAGGCAGCGCCATAACTTGATCAGAAATTGATTGCGGCAGCCTGGGCAGATAAAATGCCGCAACCGTGAAAAGTATAGGGGCTGTTTCTCCGGCAGCACGAGAGAGGCCAAGAATTGTTCCGGTCATAATCCCGGGAACGGCGTTAGGCAGCACCACTTTGCGAACAGTCTGCCAGCGCGAAGCTCCCAGCGAATAGCTCACTTCGCGAAAAGACCGCGGCACAGCATTAAGCGCCTCGCGGCTAGCGGTAATAATAACGGGGAGCGTCATAATCGCCAGCGTTAGCGAACCGGCCAGAATGGAAGCACCCATATTGAGGAAAATTACAAACAAGCCCAAACCAAATAAGCCGTAGACAATAGATGGCACTCCCGCCAGATTCACAATGGCGACTTCTACTAAACGCTTAAGCCAGTTATCCGCCGCGTATTCTGTTAAATAAATCGCCGCAAAAATGCCAAAAGGCAAAGAAAATACTGCCGTGCCAATTATTAGATAAAGCGTGCCAACAATGGCGGGAAAAATCCCCCCCGCCCTCATCCCCATCCTTGGCATGCTAAAAAGAAATTCCGGGGTCAACGCCTGCAAGCCGTTAAATAAGATAATCAAAAAAACAATGGCCACCGGCACGATAATCACAACCGTGGCTATGCCAAAAAGGGCAAAGACTATTTTCTGAATTGTCCTTGGGTTAAGCATTAAAACCTTTTCCTGTGCAGAAACATGTCTGCCATCAGATTAATAAAAAAAGTAATAACAAAAAGCACAAAGCCGATCCCAAATAGAGAATAATAATGTAAACTACCCTGGATAACCTCCCCCATTTCAGCCGCAATTGTCGCTGTCAGTGTCCTAACCGGCTGGAGTAAACTATGCGGCAAAATAGCCGCATTACCGGTAATCATCAAAACAGCCATTGTTTCGCCAATCACCCGGCCAATGCCCAGCATGACCGCGGCAACAATCCCGGGAAAAGCCGCCGGTAAAATAACCCGGCGAATAGTTTGCCAGTGAGTAGCACCCAAAGCCAGGGATCCTTCCTTATAACTTTTTGGCACCGAGGTAAGCGCGTCTTCGACAATAGAAACAATAGTCGGCATAGCCATAAAAGCCAACATTATAGAACCTGCCAGGGCAGTTAAACCGCTCGGTAGGCGGAAAACATATTTAATTAAAGGCGCTAAAGCAACAATGCCGATAAAACCTAAAACAATACTGGGAATAGCGGCCAAAAGTTCTATGCCGGTTTTCAGAATGTCTTTAATCCGGGATGGTGCGACTTCGGAAATATAAATAGCCGCCGCCACACCAAAAGGAACAGCGATAACAATTGCGCCAAATGTCACAAAAACCGACCCTAGAATTAACGGCAAAAAACCAAATTTAGGCGGTTCAGAAATGGGATACCAATCTTTGTTAAAAAGAGTGGTAAAAAAATTAACTTGCGAAAAAAAGGCGATACTTTCCTTTAAGAGAAAAACAAAGATCAGGACAACTAAAATAACAGCGGCAATCCCGCTAAGGAAAATCGCCCTTTCAACAAACCGCTCAAACAATTTTCTACGCATTATTACCTAATTGGTACAAAGTCCATATCCAAGACCACCTTCTGGCCTTCATCACTTAGAACAAAATCAATAAAAGTCTTTACTTCTCCCGAAGGGACACCGTTGGTATACATGTACAGCGGCCGGGAAACAGAATAAGTTTTGTTGCCAACCGTCTTAATGGAAGGCGTAATATACGGTCCAGCCACGGTTTTGCCTACAGCTACCGCTTTCAAGCGATCGTTTAAATAACCCAAACCAATATAACCAATGGCTGCTGAATTACCTGAAACCTCTTCAACAATCGCCTGATTAGAAGGCATCATTAAAACGCCCTTGGCAAACTCATTATTGTTCCCTTTTTTCCCAAGTTTAACAACATGCTCTAGAAAGAAAACATGGGTGCCGGAGTTGCGGTCGCGCGACAAAGCAACTATTTCCTTATCCGGTCCGCCGACTGCCTGCCAATTGGTGATTTTTCCGGTAAAGATATCAGAGAGCTGCTGAATGGTCAGTTTGTTGACCGGATTCTCCGGTGCCACAACTACCACAATGCCGTCATTCCCAACGATGGTTTCATACGGGTCAACGCCTTTGCTCCTGGCTATTTCAATTTCTTTTTTCTCCATATTCCTGGAGCATTCGGCGATATCGGTTGTTTTGTTAATCAAAGCCGCAATGCCTGTTCCTGAACCACCACCAGTGACTGCCACAGGAATATCCGGATGCTTTTTCATAAATTCCTCTGACCAGGATTGCCCCAGGTTCACCATGGTATCCGAACCCTTTATCTGAACGGCCTTCTTTCCTCCGCCGCAACCTACCAGGCTGACAACCGCAATAAAAACAAGTAATAGTAATCCGATTTTTTTAAACATTTTTAAACACACTCCTTTTGTATTATATTATTGCAAAGAATTGTTACAGGAATATTAAGTAAATATGACATCTTTGTAAAATCTACCACTTAACCCTGGTATCTATCGCAATAACATTATTATATTCGGCGCCATCTTTTGTTTCATTGCGGTAATCAAGCGCCAGTTTTATATTGCTGCCCCAGTTATATTCGATACCGTAAATATTGTAAACATACGCTGACCCTGATTTTTTATAATTATCAATGCGGCCAAACAAGTTGGTGCTGTCCAGTATCTCGTATTGACCGCCAATCGATGTGCCGCCCGGAGTTGTGCTGCTGTCAGTATTGTTGGCATATTCAACAAACACAAGGCCTGAAGCAGGTATATTAAAATTATAAGCGGTCATGGCAGTCAGTTTTTTAGCCGCACTGCTGGTATCGAGTTTTGATAATGGTATCCCTTCAATGGCATAACCAACTGCTGCCGTAACCCCCTCAACCGGCTCCGCGACCAAAGTTAAAGCCGCGTTCTTTAATGAATCGGTTTCAGCACTCTTATAACCAGCACCGTTCATCAATGTGGCGTGATATTCGACCCCGCCAATGGAACCCAGGGCAGCCGCACCCAGATCAGCTGAACCATTGCCAAAAAAACCATAATAATCTGTCAGGGTTTTTTCCACGTAGCGGAAAGTCCAGTAATTCTGCATAAAATCAATCCAGTGAGTGGCTGACTGGCCCAGACGCATAGTGTTTAAACCAATGGCGCTGGCCCAAGGCATGTATTTAGAAAAATTATTCAAATCGAAATAAGCATACTTAAGATATATGTTGTTTTTCGCTGTCAAAGTGGTTTCTGTGCCAACATCAGTGGTGAAACGCACGGCAACATCTTTGTCCAAGTTATGCTTATAATCAATGTAAACGCGGTGAATCGCGAATTTATTACTGATAGCAGGATCAGCGCCAGAGGCTTTTGTCCATTTCTCTGCTGCGATGTACGCCCGGCCAGCCACGGTCGCGCCTTTCTTAAGACTGGAGTTAACTTTGTCAATTTTGGAATTAAGATTGGCAATGGCCACATTAACATCTTCTTTGAGCTGAGTCAGGTCCTGTTTTTCCGCAGTGATCGCGCCTTCATCCTTGTCCCTTTTTTTGGCGGCGATCGCTTCTTTCGCCTGTTCAATCATGGGCTTAAGCCGCTCAATCCTGGCTGTGTCATTTTCCTTGACAGCGGTTTCCATCTTGCCGTTTAATTGGTCAAGCCAGGCTTGTAAATCAGTTAAGCTCTGCGCCGAAACAGCCGCCGTTAAGCCCCAAACAAAGGCCAACGATAAAAACAATAAAAACAATTTTTTCATTTTATTCCTCCTTGTTATATTAATCTCACCTCTTTACGGCTAATATTATGAATTGGGCTGATTAAGGCTTGATGAAGAAGGTGTTAAAAGAATGTAAATTTTTTAGGCGGGCCTGCCTGCCGTCAAGCAGGAAAAATAAGGGTGAACTTTGATCCTTTGTCCACTTCACTTTCTACTGAAACTGTTCCATTATGAATATTCATGACATGCTTGACAATAGACAAGCCAAGGCCGGTGCCGCCAAGCTCGCGGGAACGGGCTTTGTCCACGCGGTAAAAGCGTTCAAAAATACGGGAAAGATGTTCTGGCGGGACGCCAATGCCGGTATCAGCAACGACTATTTCAATCTTATCTTCTTTTTTCGCGCAGACAATCTCGATTGTGCCGCCTTCGCCTGTATAATTAACCGCGTTATCCAGAAGGTTCAAAACAGCCCGGTAAACGTGTTCCTCAATGCCCGAGACAAAGTAGCGTCCTTCTTCATACTTTCTTTCCAAAGAGATACCCTTCTTTTTGGCTCTCTCATAGATCATCTCCACGGCCCTGGACACAACCATGGCAAGATCAATCCTGCCAAAAGGCCCCTGTTCTTTTTTTGACTCCAGCCGCGATGTCACAAGGATATCATCAATCAGGACTGAGAGATTAACAGCATGCTTATCTATTTTATTTAAAAACTCAAGGTTATGCTTTTTATCATCAATCGCTCCCCCGGTCAAAGTCTCCACATAATTGCGGATGGCGGTCAGCGGGGTCTTTAGCTCATGCGAAACGTTGGCCACAAATTCCGAACGATATTTTTCAAGCTTTTTGAGTTCCGTAATGTTATGCAGAACGCAAACCACGCCTAAAATCTCCCCTTCATTGGTCCGTATCGGACCGGCGTGTGCCGCAAAAGTGCTCTCAACAGGAATAACTATATCGATCTCTTTTTCGACCGGCCCATTTGATGCTAACGATTCTTCAACCAGGTCGGCTATTTTGTTGTTGCGAATTCCTTCACGCACGGTTTTTCCGACAATTTCCGGCTCAATTATCCCAAACATTCTTTCTATTGCCGGATTAGCAAGTATTATTTTCCCATTCTGGTCGGCTGCCAGCACCCCCTCGGACATGCTGGAAAGAACTGCAGAAATCTGGCTGCGCTGCGCGGACAGTTTCTGGAATGTGTCGGACAGACGCTGGCTCATTTGTTCCACCGCTTCTTCCAGTTTCCCCACCTCAAACCTTGATCTGCGCACAACGACCTGCGGAAATTCGCCGCGCTCGATCTTCCGGGAAATGCCCGCTAATCTCACGATCGGCTTAGCAAAAGAGCGGGAGAAAAACATGCTTATGGTCGCTGATATTAATATCGCGATCACCAGGGCGACAAGCATGGATTTATATATTTTCATTACCAATTCAGTCGCATAGGTTGAGGGGACAGAAAACCTCAAGAAACCAATTACCGCTCCCTTTTTATCCCTGAGCGGAACCGCTGAGTAAATAAGATCCTTATCAATAGTTGTGCTATGGCGCAGAGATTCGCCCTTTCCAAGGCTTAGCGCTTTTTGTATCTCAGGCCGGTCCAGGTGGTTTTCCAGATCGGCTAATTTTGCCAAGGGGGTAGCAGAATCACCTAGAACCATACCGTTTTTGGCAATAACCGTAACCCGACTTTTAGAAAGTCGCGCCGCTCTTTTTACTCCGGCCTGCATTTCGGAAATGCCCGCTCCATTTCTAAGCAAGCGGGAAAAATCATCTGCCACCAGCGTCATTTGGTTGAACAGTTCATTGTCAATTTGATTAACTGCCGTATCTTTTATCCGGGGGGTAGCAAATAGCGCAAAAATGATCAAGCTGATCACAACTATTCCAACAATTGAAACAAATAATGCAGATTGAAGTGTTTTAAACAAACTTATACCCAACCCCGCGCAGGGTCCTGATATGCCTGCTGGCTTTGCCCAATTTTTCTCTAAGCCTTCTTACATGGACATCCACGGTCCGGGTCTCGATCGCCACATCAATACCCCAAACGCTGTCCAATAAAATCTCTCTGGAATAAACCCTTTCTTTGTTCTCGGCTAAATATCGCAGAAGGGCAAATTCTTTTGCGGTAAGCTCTATCGGCTTGCTCAAAACCCTCACAATATGTTTTTCTGTATCAATTTCCAGATCGGCAAATTTTATAACTGGTTTAAATTCTATTTTTTTCGCGGCGCATCTTTTCAATATGGTCTTTATTCGGGCAATAAGTTCCCGCATGCTGAAGGGTTTTGTTATATAGTCATCAGCGCCCAACTCCAGGCCCAGGACCTTATCCACTTCGCCTCCTTTGGCGGTAAGCATAACAATCGGGATATTAGAAGTCTTTGGCTCCTTTTTTAATATCTTGCATACCTCTAAACCATCAAGACCCGGCAGCATGAGGTCAAGAACAATCAAATCGGGGATTTTATCGCAAGCTAGTTTCAGGCCTTTCCTTCCATCATAGGCCTTGAAAATCTTAAAACTCTCTTTTTTAAGGTTGTACTCAATAGCTTCTGCTATGTCTTTTTCGTCTTCAATAATTAAGATGTTCTCCATAACAAGTATATTTTATCACAACATCTATTCTTTCCCAACAAAGTGTCATCTTTCGTCCACCCCTGCCTGCCCTTCGGGTTGAACCCTCAGGGTGAAACCGGCAGGCAAAGTGCGGCGGTCTTCGGAACTACGGAGGGCAAGCGCGGATGGGAAAGATCAGATTATTTGAAGATTTTCTTAAATCTACGTTTCAGGCTTTTTCTTTTAAGTTCTTTTTCTAACGGTGATTTCAAATCAGTAATACAAAATATATTAGATTCAGGATGGCCTAGCTTCTGCAGTTTCCAGCGAGGCTTTAAAAAGTTATCAGCTTGCCCCCCACCCCACTTATGCCAGAAGTCCTGCATTTTTTTGAATTTGCTAAAAATATCTTTCACAGTATGGTAAGCACTTAACATTATAGAGCGGCTCTTTTTAAAAGCACCTGGATTAAGGGAAAAGATGCCTGGATTCACAATTCTAACTATTGGAGCATTTTGTTCATTAAATAAAGCATCTTGAGCGGCATTACCGACTTGCGACAAGGTGGTTGAAATATCCAGAAACTGAAAGAATAGATGAGGAATATCCTGATGATTGAAATCAACTTTTTGCTCTCCGGCATAGCCGAGGACAGAAGCAAAAATATGTTTTACGTCCGGCAAGTAAGCAGCAAGCCTAAATGGGCAAGTGTCGCGGATCCCGCCATCAAGGAGCGCCATTTTTTTGCCTTTTAATTTCATTGGATATGGTTTAAACAAAACCGGCAGGCCGATAGTTGCCCTTAACGCCTCTGTTATCAGAATATCCTTGGGGCAAAATACCGGCCGATAATAGTTTTTGAAGCCTGTTCTCTTTCGCGGTTTAAACTCTTGCGGAAAACCAAAAACGATCTCCTCCCCTGAATTTAGATCAGTGGCAGTAATATATAAAGGTTTTTTGGTTTGCGAAAGCTTGATGCCGGTAAGCCCTGCTTCTTCGGCAATAACTTCTATTACTCTAGCGCCATCGATCAGTCCGCCTCTAGATTTAATTTTACTTTTGGTAAAA
>JAHIZU010000090.1 GCA_018814265.1 Candidatus Margulisiibacteriota bacterium
AAAAACCCCTCTTTGATCCTTTTAGCCGTATCGTCAAAATCGCAGTCTTTGCCGCAAATATTGACCCCGCCAAAAAACTCTTCCCCGCCTAAATGCACAACAGCAAAGCTCACGTCAACCTCTTCTGCTGTCAGGGTAGAGTAGATGTGTGCCTTGCCCACAGCCAGTTTCCCGTTATTTTTCTCCAACCGCTCAAAAGCCAGCTTGTCTATCCAGTAGCAAAAAAGCTTGGCATTTGCAGGATATCCCTCAAACAGGGAAGAAATCGCGTAATGCGCGCCAACCCTCAAAAGGTCCAGGATCTCGGGCTTGACATACCTATTGTATACCTCTGCGCCATTAGCCAGAGCAGGCAGGTTACCCGCGGCTTGTTCCAGTTTTTTCACATAAGCCGGCTCAAGGTCAATTCCGCTTATCTCTCGCGCCAGCTGGATGGCCCGTGAGGCATAAAGTATGACCTGAACTGTTTCTATGCCTGAAATGTCGTCAAAGAACCAGCCACAGCTCGTGAACATGAGCATGGCATAACGCTGCATCTCCAGCAGCTGCCGCGCCTTGACCTGTTTTTGCCAGGCAAGCTTCGCGCTCGCTTGCCGGGCCAGGAACCGTTCATTGTTTTCTTCAGATCGGTCCAGAATAACTTCAATATAATCATTCCTGGCTTGCCAGGGATCCTTGACCAGCGCCGACATTTCCTGCTCGTAAATCTTAACCAATTCGTCCCTTAACCAATCCATCGCCTGCCTGAGCGGCGCGCGCCATTGCTGGCGCCAACCCTGATGACAGCCAGAATTACAGCCGCAATCAGCTTTCCACCGCTCCACGCCATGTGCGCAGCTCCAAGAGGAATTTTCAAAGATCTCAGCTTCATATACTGGCTCGTTCTCTGCCAGATAAGCGGCATAATTGGTGATCTCGGCCAGGCCGTTATTCTCAATATGATACAAACAATAGGAAAGCGCCATTTCCCCATGCCGGTGATGATGGCCATAAGACTCACCATCAGTGGCAATGTGCACCAGCTGCGATTCTTTTTCTTGATCCACAAAAGCGCTGGCCAGCCGGTTGCCAAAGTTCTCGCCGTTATTCAGCAAGCCCGCAAAAGCCACGTCCTGTGAAAGGGGGCCGTCATAGAAAAAAACCACAATTTTTTGGCCGGACGAAAGATTGACCAAATAGGGATATTTGGAGTCAACTCGTCCGCCGCTAACATCCTTCCAGCTTTTATTGCCGATCTTACGGACCCGTTTAGCCTGGTTTGGCGCCAGAATCGTGAACCGGATGCCATACTTTGCCATAAGTCCCAGGGTTTCAAGGTCAACGGCAGTTTCCGCCAGCCATATGCCTTCGGGTTTCCGCTTAAAACGATATTCAAAATCCTTGATCCCCCAAACAATCTGCGTTTCCTTATCACGGCTATTGGCCAGGGGCATAATCATATGGTTGTAAACCTGGGCCAGAGCCGAACCGTGGCCGGCAAAATTTTCCTGACTTAAAATATCAGCATCCAGGACGGCAGAATAAACATCCGGTTCTTTTTTGGCCAGCCAGGAAAGAAGGGTGGGCCCAAAATTAAAGCTGATCTTTGAGTAGTTATTTATGATATTAATGATTTTCTTGTCATGGTCAAGGATGCGTGAAGCAGTGTTGGGGGCATAGCACTCAGCGGTTACGCGCTGATTCCAGTCGTGATAAGGATAAGCTGAATCTTGAAGCTCAATCTCTTCCAGCCAGGGATTTTCCCTCGGTGGCTGGTAAAAATGGCCATGGATACAAATATATCGGCTCATTTGCTCACCTCATACAAGACCAAACTTAAAGGATTTATCGCTTTCTCCAAAGCACCGGGGCCACTCCATATTGTATCAGAAGAATCCATTATTTTTACTGCCTTTTTAGGCAAATTGGATTTTACTATTTCCTTGCCAAAATTCATTATACACCACACCCTGCTCTTCAGATGCCATCTTTCCAGGAGAATGGTCCTGTCCGCCAGCTTACTGACCTTCAAGTTTTTCTTGCTAAGATGCGACAGAGCAGGGATATCGCGCCGCAAGCTCAAAAGCCTTTGGTAATATTTAAGCATGACCTGATGTTTACCGCTGTTCCTTTTTCGCCAGTCAATTTTTGATCGATCAAATGTTTTTTGCACTTGCGGATCGGGGATTGGTTGGTCCCAGCCAAAAGCGGAAAATTCCTTCTGCCGACCTTCCCGGACAGCTTTAATTAGCCCTGGATCGCCAAAATCAACAAAAAAATAAAAGGGTATGTTTTCGGCGTATTCTTCACCCATGAAAAGCAAAGGGATATAGGGCGCAACAAGCATGGCTCCGGCAGCCAGCTTTAAAGCTTCAAAAGACACCAGCTGTGAAAGCCTTTCTCCTGCCAGCCGATTGCCGACCTGGTCATGGTTCTGGGTAAAGACCACCAAGCGTGAAGCTGGTATATTTTTAGAAGAAGTGCCATGCCTCTTTTCCCGATAAGCAGAATATTGGCCTGAATAAACAAACCCCTGGCCGTAGGCTTTTTCAAGCTGTTCGATCTTTCCAAAATCTTGGTAATAGCCTTTTTTTTCACCGGTTAAGATGGTGTGGAGGGCGTGATGGAAATCATCGTTCCATTGGGCATGTACGCCATAACCGCCTTTGCTGCGGTCGCGCACTACGCGCTCCTGGTTGAGATCGCTTTCCGCAATCAGATAAAACTTGCGGCCCTTGCTTTTGGAAAACCGATCAGTTTTTTCGGAAAGCTCTCTCAAAATATGTTTCTTGCTTTGATCAAATATCCCGTGGATGGCATCCAGCCGCAAAGCATCAATGTGATAATGATCAAACCAGTGCCGTGAATTCTGGATAAAATAATTTCTCACGCCTCCGTTGCCTTTGTCGTCAAAATTGACCGCTTTTCCCCAGGGCGTTACATATTTAGAGGTAAAATAAGGGCCAAACTCCGCCAGGTAATTACCCTCCGGCCCCAAATGATTGTAAACAACATCCAGGATAACAGCCAAGCCAGCTTGGTGCGCTTCATTAACCAGTGTTTTAAATCCCCCTGGACCGCCGTAGGAATTCTGCACGGAAAACGGACAAGTGCCGTCGTAACCCCAATTGCGCTTCCCAGGAAACTGGGCTACAGGCATAAGCTCAATTGTGTTAACGCCTAATTTTTTCAGTTC
>JAHIZU010000091.1 GCA_018814265.1 Candidatus Margulisiibacteriota bacterium
TGACAATCCTCATTCCGGTGGCCATTATTTTCCTGAAGGCCTTAAAGAAACAGTAGGCTTTTTAATATCACTTGCTATCACTACTGTCCCAACGTTGAAAGAGGGAATGTGCAAAATTGCCTGATAATTAAGGAAAAAGAGAGGGATTAAGCTTTTAATGGCTTTGAAATCAAAAGGCAATAAAAGTCATACTTCCAGGGATAAACACCTGGAGGTAATGACATATGAATACTGGAACGACATTGTTTGCTCAAGTGATGGACTTCGTTCCGCGATACGATTTCCGCCAATGCGTGAAACGTTATCGTGGCGATTACAAAGTAAAGAAATTTTCATGCTGGGATCAATATTTATGCATGACGTTTGCCCAACTAACATGCCGAGAGAGTTTACGGGACATCGAAACCTGCTTGCGGGCAATGCGACCGAAGTTGCACAACGCTGGATTGCAAGGCGGTATAGCGCGAAATACTTTGGCCAATGCCAACAGCATCAGAGATTGGAGAATCTACAGAGATTTTGCGCAGATATTAATCCAGAAAGCAAAAACATTGTATGCCGGCGAGGATTTTGGCATAGAACTCGACAACGCAGTTTACGCATTAGATTCAACGGTTATCGATTTATGCCTGGCGCTTTTTCCCTGGGCGCGATTTCGCAAGACCAAGGCGGCGGTGAAACTACATACCCTTTTGGATCTGCGTGGCAACATTCCTACAACCGTCATTATTACGCCTGGCAACATACACGATGTGAAAATCTTGGACGAATTAGCACTGGAATCGTCGGCAATTTACATTATGGATCGCGGCTACTTGGACTTTGGACGTCTTTATGCAATTCACAAAACGCCGGCATTTTTTGTGACACGAGCGAAGAAAAACACCCGATTCAGGCGAATCTTTTCTCGGCCAACGAAAAAATCGAGCGGGGTCAAGGCCGACCAGGTTGGCGTGTTAGCCGCATATTATGCGAAACAAGATTATCCCGAAAAACTCCGCCGCATCGTTTACATCGATCAGACAATCAACAAGCGATTTATTTTTCTGACCAACAACATGAATCTCTCAGCCAAAACCATCGCCGATCTTTACAAATCACGCTGGCAGGTCGAACTATTTTTCAAATGGATCAAGCAACATCTGAAAATCAGGGTATTTTACGGCACTTCAGAGAACGCGGTCAAAACTCAAATTTGGATCGCCATTTCGATCTACGTCTTGATCGCCATAATCAAGAAGCAGCTCAAGCTGGAATTATCGCTTTATTCGATTCTGCAAATTCTGAGCGTGGCATTATTCGAAAAGACACCGATTCAAGAGACGCTAACCGATGCAAATTATTTGGCAGGTCGTGATTTAGGCTATGAGCAGATTTCTTTGTTCAAAGAAACGTTGGGACAGTAGTGGAGAAAATTAATTCCAGATCATTCATGTGATCGCGGAGATTCTCTCTTTTTAATCCCTTGTGCTTTTTATATTGGCCCGGTGTTAACCCAAAAGCCGCCTTTGATATTTCCGCAGTCAGGATCGCGTATTCTTGCTGCTGTTTGATCCCGCGCTTATCCCATTCGTTCGTCAATTCTTCACGGATGGCAATGCCTCGCATCCGCTTTTCGATCCAGGTGTCAGAATACCCTTTTGCCTTATACAGTGCCCGAGTTCTTTTAGTTGCTAGTTCCGGATCCTCAATCTCCTGAATCCTTTCATAGCCAACTTTTGCCAGCCAGCGCTTGAATGGTTCGGCTTTGGGAGAAGGGATTGACTGGATGATGCGGAAAATCCCTTCAGTATTGGCACAGTCAGTTTCATATTTTTTGCCGTCTGAAGCCACTAATTTAAGTTGTCGACAAAGTGTCGACAACTCAAGCCCATCTTCGTCTTTAACCCGGATTTTCATCTTATACCAGTAGTCCCTTGGGTTAACACTATCAGTTAATACTGCCACAACATCAACAACCGAAAACCACCACTCATTACCATGAATGATTCTCCTGATTTCCTTTCCCCTAAAAATGGCTATATGGTTTTCTTTTTTATCGGTCATATTATCCCCCTGCCTTTATGTCCTTTATACGGCATCCGCTAAAGTAAAGCAGCTTTTTTTATTCTTCCACAAATATCCCCATCTTGCGAAACTTGTTGTAACGGTCCGCGATCAGTTCGCGATGGGATAAAGAGAGTAAAGGCTCCAGATTCTTTATTACAGCAGATTTAATAAAAGATGCAGCCTGTTTTGCGTCATTGTGCGCGCCGCCAACCGGTTCCTTGACGATCTCATCGACCACGTCCAACTTTAACAGGTCCTTGGCTGTGATCTTCATGGCATTGGCCGCGTCATTAGCTCGTTTGGCATCCCGGAAAAGGATCGAAGCGCAACCTTCTGGAGAAATAACTGAGTAGATCGCGAACTCCAAGATCAAAACTCGATTACCCATGCCGATACCTAAAGCTCCGCCGGAACCGCCTTCGCCTGTGACGACCGCAATAAAAGGAACGGTCAGCTCCGCCATTTCTCTTAAATTCTTGGCAATGGCTTCGGCTTGGCCTCTTTCTTCAGCGCCGATGCCTGGGTATGCCCCGGGTGTATCGATAAATGAAATGATCGGTTTTTCATACCTTTCCGCTATTCGCATTACGCGTAACGCTTTACGATATCCCTCAGGATTAGCCATGCCAAAGTTGCGGGCGATGTTCTCTTTGGTTGTTTTGCCCTTTTGCTGGCCCAGCACAACGACCGAGCGGCCATTGAGTTTGGCAATGCCGGAAACCAGGGCAGGGTCGTCAGAAAAATTGCGGTCACCATGAAGTTCTATATAATCTTCAAAGATATGAGAAATGTAATCCAGAGTGGTTGGCCGCTGCATATGGCGGGCGACCTGAACGGTCTGGATCGGGGTGAGCTTGGTATAAATATCGCGCTTGACAGTCTCAATCCTTTTTTCCAAAAGCCTGATCTCTTCACCCATGTCCATCTTGCCCTCGGACGAGACCTCTTTTAGCCCATCTAATTTTTCATAGAGCTCCAGCAATGGTTTCTCAAATTCCAGCACAAACCGATTATTATTGTTTTTTTTCTTTTTATCGCTCATTGAACCACTTAAGGATAGTGCCCAGCGTTGCTTTAAGTTTTTTTCTTTCGCAGACCATGTCAACCATGCCGTGTTCCAGCAGGTATTCAGAGCGCTGGAAGCCTGGTGGCAATTTTTGCCGAATGGTCTGTTCAATTACCCGCGGTCCGGCAAAGCAGATCAGCGCGCCGGGCTCAGCAATATTGATGTCTCCCAGCATGGCAAAACTGGCAGAAGTTCCTCCGGTAGTCGGGTCAGTGCAGACCGAGATGTAGGGCAGGCCGTTCTCGCGCAAACGACCGAGCGCGGCCGAAGTCTTAGCCATTTGCATCAGGCTCATGATGCCTTCCTGCATGCGCATGCCGCCGGAAGCGGAAAAAATGATGGCCGGGCATTTTTTTTCCACCGCTAGTTCGATCAAGCGGGCAACTTTTTCACCTACCACGGAGCCGACACTTCCTCCCATAAAAGAGAAGTCCATCACGGCCAGGGCGCAATTAACCCCATCGATCTTGGCCGGGCCGATAACAATGGCATCCTTTAGATGTGACTTGAGGATCGTGGCTTCGATCCGTTTGGCGTAAGACTTTGAATCGTTAAAGTTCAGGAAATCAGTGGACCTGATATTCGCATCGATCTCTTTGAAGCTGTTGTTGTCAACCAGTTGTTTTATCCTTTCGCCGGCGGTCAGCTTGAAATGGTAGCCGCATTTGGGGCAAACCTTTAAGTTGGTCTCAAGGTCGCTGGCAAAGATGGCTTCGCTGCACTTATAGCACTTAACCCATAAGTTGCCGGGGATATCAAGGCGTTCGCGGACATAAGCAGCCTCTTTAGCTTTTTTTTTGCGTTTGAACCAGGCGTGAATACTCAAAGTGCTTGATATGATACTGGAAAATACTGTATAATGTCAACCTTGCCTAAAAAAAGATGAAGCCCCTCGACTCGTCCCGACCTGCCTGCCGGCAGGCAGGTAA
>JAHIZU010000092.1 GCA_018814265.1 Candidatus Margulisiibacteriota bacterium
CGACAAGCTGTTATTGGTCGCTTCAGACCGCATTTCCGCTTACGACTCTGTTATGCCTAACGGCATTCCTGACAAAGGCAAGATCCTGACGCAACTCTCGGCTTTTTGGTTTGACTTTTCGAGTTCAATAATCGAGAACCATCTGATTTCTGCTAATGTAGCTGATTTCCCTAAGGAGATCCGTATCCACGACGATATCAAGAAAGTGCTGGACAAGCGCACCATGCTGACCAAAAAGACCGATTCAATAGATGTTGAATGCGTGGCCCGCGGATATCTGTCAGGTTCCGCCTGGAAGGAATACCAGCAATCCAGCTCAGTTTGCGGGATCAAACTGCCGGCCGGCTTAAAAGAATCTGCTAAGCTGCCGGAGCCGATCTTTACGCCGGCAACCAAGGCAGCATCCGGACATGACGAGAACATCTCTGAAAAAAAGATGATGGACATAATCGGCCAGGAAGCCGGCGCTTTTTTAAGGGATAAGACCCTGGAGATCTATAATAGGGCGCGGGATTATGCTGACACAAAAGGCATCATCATTGCCGATACCAAGTTTGAATTCGGCAAGCTGGGGGATAAGATCATCCTGATCGATGAGATACTTACACCGGATTCATCCCGCTTCTGGCCCAAGGATGGGTACAAGCCCGGTGGCGCGCAGCCCAGCTTTGACAAACAATTTGTCCGTGATTACCTGATCTCGATCAAGTGGGACAAGGAACCGCCGGCGCCCAGACTGTCTGAGGAAGTTGTGGCTAAGACCCGGGAAAAATATCTTGAGGCCTATAAAATGATAACAGGGAGGAATAAATTATGAATATTGGTAAACCTTTTGTCGACGCCTGGAACATCTATCTTAAGAACTTCGGCACCATCATTATTTCCTTGATCATTGTAATAATCTTATCCGTGGTTACCCTGGGAATCCTGAGCTTGCCTCTTTTTATTGGCTTTCAAATGCTATTTGTCAAAGCCATGAGAAAAAAGAAGATCGTGGCCAATGAGGTCCTGGATCCGATCAAAAGGTTTTTCTCCCTTGTTTCCGGCTATTTTGCCATTGGTTTGCTGATCTTATTCGGTTGTTTACTGCTTCTGGTGCCTGGACTGGCCTGGGCCAGCTGGTGGATGTACGGCTTGCTGTTCATCTATGATAAAAACATGCATATTGAGGACGGCATGCGCTCCAGTAAAGAGCTGGTCAGAAAGAACGGCACCTGGTGGCATTTGCTTTTCCTGGCTGTCATGGCCTTTATAAATATTGCTGCAGGTCAGGTACTGTTGGCCTTGCACATTCCGATCTGGATATATTATATCTTGAGCACGCTATTCATTATGCCAATTACTTCCGGCGCTTTAGCCTGCGCCTATGCTGACGAATCAAAATAATGCTTACTACCAGAGATAAAACTAAAGAAATAAAGGTTGGCAAGCTTAAGATCGGGGCAGGCAACCCGATCACTGTCCAGTCTATGACCAAAACCTCTACTTCTGATATTGACGCCACGGTCAAGCAGATCCATGACCTGGAAAAAGCCGGCTGCCAGATCGTGCGCTCAGCAGTGCCTGACAAAGAATCAGCTTACGCGCTAAAAGAGATAAAAAAACAGATCAATATTCCGCTGGTAGCAGATATTCATTTTAACCACGAGTATGCTTTGATCGCGGCTGAAGCCGGGGTTGATAAATTAAGGATCAATCCAGGCAATATTGGTGACCCGGCAAAGATCAAGGCTGTGGTTGATGCTGCTAAGGCCCATAAGATCCCCATTAGGGTAGGGGTAAATTCCGGTTCATTGGAACCAAAGATCAGAAAAAAATACCATGGCCATGTAACTGCTGAAGGTTTGGTGACCAGCGCCTTAAATAACATCAAAGCCCTGGAAAATTTCGGTTTTGAAGATATTGTTGTTTCGATCAAAGCTACCAGTGTGCCTATGACCATCAAAGCTTATCAGATGATCTCCAAGAAGGTTAATTATCCGCTTCACGTTGGTATTACCGAAGCCGGGATCCCCAAGATCGGCACGGTCCGCTCAGCCGCGGGGATCGGAGCAATCCTTGCCCTGGGAATTGGCGACACAGTGCGGGTTTCGCTGACCGGTGATCCTTTAGAAGAGGTCCGGGTTGCCTATGAGATCCTTAAATCATTAGAACTTACCTATCATGGGATTACGATCATTTCCTGTCCAACTTGCGGCCGGGCGGATATAGACGTGGTTAAGATCGCTCAAGAAGTTGAGGCCAGGACCAATCAGATCAAACAGCCGCTAACTGTGGCGATCATGGGCTGTGAAGTAAATGGCCCGGGCGAAGCCGCGGACGCTGATGTTGGTATGGCCGGAGGCCGGGGCGTTGGGTTGATCTTTCGGGAAGGGCAGGTTGTACGCAAAGTGGCCGAAGCTGAAATGGTTGATGCTTTGGTGGACGAGATCGAGAGTATGGC
>JAHIZU010000093.1 GCA_018814265.1 Candidatus Margulisiibacteriota bacterium
AATCAGATTAATAATTCAATCTGGTATTCTGATCCTCTGATAATCCAGCTCTGATATTCTGATTTTCTGGTATTCTTACACAATACAATGCAAAAGCAAGCAAAATTATTAAAAATATACAAAAGACTCTTGGCGCACTTTGGTCCCCAACGCTGGTGGCCAGGGGATACCCCTTTTGAGGTCATCATAGGGGCTATCCTGACCCAAAGCGCTAACTGGGGCAATGTGGAGATGGCGATTGATAATCTTAAGAGGGAAAAGGTCTTAAATCCAAAAAAGATATTAGAAATTAGATATTCGAAATTAGAAAAATTAATTAGGCCCTCTGGTTATTTTCGCGCAAAAGCCAAAAAGGTCAAGGCTTTTGTAAAACACCTGGTTGAAAATTACAATGGCAGCTTAAAACGCATGTTTAATAAATCGATTCCAGAACTTCGAGAAGAACTACTTGCCATCCACGGGATCGGCCCGGAAACCGCTGATTCGATCATCTGCTATGCAGCTTATAAGCCGACCTTTGTGGTTGACGCTTATACCAAGAGAATCGGAAATCGCGTTGGATTGTTCAAATTAGGCAAGTATTATGATATTAAGGATTATTTTGAAGGTAATCTGCCAAAAAAGTATCAATTGTTGAATGAGTATCATGCCTTGATCGTGGCTCTGGGTAAATATTTCTGTAAATCCAAGCCGATTTGTGATGGCTGCCCAATTTTTACTGTTTGTCAGAGAAAAATTTAGTAGTTTATACAAGTTTTCCCCTTATTTATTCGATATATTTTATAGAAGTTCGGAGAAACTCATATGCCTGGAATTGGAGAAGTATTACATAATATTGTTAGTTCCATTTGGCCGCCATCCGTGGAGCCAGAGCAGGAACCAGTTGTTGAAAATGGGCCTGTATCAGACATAATAACTGAATTTGATTCACCCTCTGCCTCTGTTTGGAGAAGAATTACCGAGAGTGCCTATTTCCTTCTTGGGATTGAAGAGCACAATGATGAAGTAGTCCAAAGAGCTTTGAGCCAATCCCAGAATGTATTTGAGCAATTCGAGCAGATTCAGGGCAGAATTGATCAATCTCATGATCGCTGGGGCCGTGACCTTGAGGAATTAGGCATTACTAGTAGATTGCCAGTGCATTTTGAAGATAATAGTAGGATTGCAGAATTAATAAGTAATCGACGTGATCTTTCTCCAGACGGCAGGCCTTTGGCAGTTGTTATCGGGCCACGCCAAGATGGCAACGGCGCTTTTAATAATACCCACGTTAGTAACTTAATGAACAGGGGCTATCGGGTAGTTTATTATGAAGCTAGCTGCGAAACTGATTTATATAATGCAATTAGGGAGACAGGGGAAAGGCAGCAGATTTCCTTGCTAATGGTTGGTGGGCATGGGGTGAGTGGGGCGATTTCATTTGGCGCCATTGATCCAGCAAGTGATGATCCTGCTGATGAATCTTTGATTCTTGATATCTCAGATGAGCCCGAGCTATTGGCGCTTCGTCAATATCTGGCGGATGATAGCGTTATAGTTTCAGAAAGTTGCTCAACTGGCCAAGATGGCCAAGTGGGTGATAATGCTTCTAATATGTTGGCTAGAGTTTTTTCTCAGAGCACTGTTTATTCGCCAGCTGCGCCAGCTCCTGTTCCACAATTATTGTTTAATGATAATAATGAGGTTATAGATGTAAATTATCAGTGCGCGGGCGAAGAATGTACCTATGAAGTCCCTTCCTATAGCATTGAGCCCCATTTGGTTCCACCCCAATCTGCCGATTAATTTTCTTTGTTTCCTCTTTTAAAAGACTGAAATTTTTCATAACAGGTTATGATAATAACATAGAGCGAGTTTTGAGGAGGAAATATTTAATGTCACAAGTAAAGGGGCCTGGTAATGGCACAAGAATGGCTCGAATTCCTTCAGCGCTAATTGACGCTGTTAAGATAAGATTTAGTTTAAAATCTCTTATTATTAACTGGCCACAGATTGTTCGGCATGTTTTATCAGGAGGAAGGCTTTTGGTAGGAGAGGGCCCTTTCAGAAGTGATGAAGTTGGTTTGCAAATTACTGGCAGAAATCTTAGCCGTTGTCATTTAGAAATAGAATGGAACAGAGAAGAAGGCGCTTGGATGGTCAGAGATATTTCTATGATGGGTGGCACAAAAATGCGTAAAGCAATTTCTGAAGAAGATCTAGCCAGAATGGGTGCTACGCCGATCAGCGCTGGAGATGGTATTGCTTTGCCGGGATTTGAATTAGCTTTTGATTTGCCCCTGCCAGTAAAAAGTACTTTAGATGGCTTGATTCAGCCTGAAGTCCCCCCAGGGATACGACCAACTGTTCGTCCGTTTACTTTAGTTCAATTACCTGAAATGGCCATTGGACAGCTTATCTCAATTGGTCGGGATCTAAATGCAGGAGTGTTTTTTGATGACCCACTAATTTCTTTTGAACATGCCCATGTCTTTCGTGCCGAAGGAGGATATTTTATTCGAGATTTAGCAAGCACTAATGGGACTTTTGTTAATAAACAAAAAATTATCCCTGGGCATTGGACTCCATTTCAATTGTCTGATGATCTGATAACCTTGGGAAATATTAATGTAAAATTCTTTTAGCTGTGAGAATTATTTTTCAAAAACCTCCAAATTTTGATCGGTTGTGTCTGATGGCAACTCGTGAGCGCCCTCAAGCAGGTTTTAGTCAGTCATTTGTTTTATATTCCGGAAATATTAGGTTGTTTTTGCAACAAGTAAAGTCATTTAGCGGGAAATTTGTTTTTCATTTGGAAAGACAAACATTGGCTGTATGCCATGATGTTTTCTCTCATCAAAGTATTGCCGAAGAAGCCTTGGGGGATAGCAGAAAAGGGGGGAAAATAGGCGGCAGTGTAAATATATTCACATCTGAAAAAGGGATTGAATTATTTGTTTTTGGCTCTTCAGGCTATTTTGGTAGACCGCGCACAGAACAAATGGCTGTTATGGTAGGGTATCTTAGCGGGCAATTAGTCTCTGCTGGTTTTCCTGTAAATGTTAAAGATATATCCTGGAGTGGGAACGCGCAATATCTAATTGAAATCGGGACCCAATAGATTTGACCTCTTAAGGCTAATAGGGTATATTATCCTCAAATGATCCTCGACGATATTATCTTCAATAAACGCCAGGAGGTTACGTCGCTTAAAGTTTCCTTTAGCGGCAAAGACCCTCGCCAACTCGTAAAAGGTTTACCTAAACCGCGGGACTTTCTCAAGGCCTTTAAAAAAGGCAAATTTTCTTTGATCGCGGAGATCAAAAAGGCTTCCCCGTCTGCTGGTATTATTCGCCGGGAATTCGATCCCATTTACCTGGCCAAGACCTATGAGGAAAGCGGGGCGGCTGCTATTTCTGTCCTTACCGACGAAAAGTTTTTCCAGGGTAAACTTGAATATCTTAAAGCAGCCAAGGAATCGACGACTATCCCGGTCCTGCGTAAGGATTTTATCATTGATGAAGCCCAGGTTTATGAGGCCAGGATCGCCGGCGCTGACGCAATACTTTTGATCGCCAGGGTATTGAGTGACGATGAATTAGTCAAATTTTTAAAGCTGACCCAAGAGCTTGGCCTGCAGGCCTTGGTTGAGGTCTACAGTGCGGAGGAGATCGAAAGAGCATTAAAGACCGAAGCCAAAATAATCGGCATTAATAACCGCGATCTGGATACCCTTAAGGTTGATTTGCGAAATACTGTTAAACTCATGAAGAAATTTCCCGAGCTAAAAAAGCGGATCGTGATCAGCGAGAGTGGGGTAGGGTCGCGAGCAGACATTGAAATATTGAAAAAGGCTGGGATGGATGGCGCGCTGGTCGGCGAGACAATCCTAAAAAGCGACAATATCCCGGCCAAGATACAGGAGTTGATCAATTGATGCGTAAATTGCTACTGGCTACTGGTTACTGGCTACTGATTACCTCTTTAGTGTTTGCAATGGGAGAAGTCCCTGAAAAAACAGAAATCGTTAATCCTACTGTTCAATACGTCCGCGAGTTTGGCTTGCCGGGCTCCGGCGACCGCCAGTTCTATTATCCTTACGGAATAGATGTGGCTTTGATGGGCGATGCTGCGACTGGCCTGGGCAACATTTTTGTGGCAGATACGGGCAATAACCGGGTGCAGCGCCTGGATGAGGACGGCGGCTTTGTCTATCAGTTTGGGGGCTTTGGCACGGGCGACGGCAAGTTCAATACGCCGCTGGGAATTGCAGTTGATTTTAACTATCAAATATATGTTTCAGAAAAGGATAATGACCGCGTTCAGCTATTTGATATTCGCGGTAATTTTCTGCGGGAAGTGGCGACCGGGGAATATGGATATAAGGCTTTGTATGACCCGGCTGGCCTGGATGTTGATAATCTTGGCAATCTCTATGTGACTGATTCCGGCAATGACCGGGTCTTGAAATTTAGCGAAAATGGCGAATTCCAGGGTGAGGTGGGGGGCTTTGGTTATGGCATGGGTTTCTTTGACGCGCCGCAGGATGTGGCTGCTGACCAGAACCGCTACCTCTACGTGGCTGACACCAACAACCACCGTATCCAGAAGCTGGATTATGACGGCCGGCCGCTTTTGGTGATTGGCAAATGGGGTGCTAAGCCAGGGGAGTTTTATCAGCCTCGAGGCATAGCAGTTGATAAGCTGTTTATCTACGTCTGTGATACCGGCAATAACCGGGTCCAGATCTTTACAAAAGAAGGGCAATTTGTGCTGGCTTATGGCCAGAAGGGCTATCAGAAGGGCGAGTTTAATGGCCCGATTGGCATTTGTATGGGGAAAAAAGGCCAGATCTTTGTGGTAGATACTGGCAATAGCCGGATTGTTGAGCTAAAGATCAGTTATTAGCATAAAAAAAAGCCCCCGAGAGTATAGGGGGCTTTAGATATTTAAATCCTCTTTGCGCTTACTCTATGCTTAAGTCTGGGGTTGTAACCTTCAGATTCGTATCGTGTTCATACGGCTTTGTGTTTTTTACGCTGTACTTTCGTGGAGGAGAACCAGGATCACATTCAACTTCACTTTGACCCCCTGAGTCATCAATAGGAGAATTATCCATCATTCCTTCATTCTGTGAATTTGTCTCCCTGCCCATCTTTTTTACTTGCTCATTTTGCCACCAAATATAAAAGCCTTGGGGTAGAGGTTCACGCAAATATACGACTCTTCTACCCGGTGTGCGGGGTGGACTTTTTGAACGTTTTACAAGCACACCTTTTGGTAAACGTTTTGGTGCTTTTGAAGGGAGGGTTACTTTTGTTTTTGTGCCTTCAGGCTTCCGCTCCGGTGAACTTGATGGAAGGTTTACGACCTCTGCAAAAACCACTCCCCCAAGAAGAAACAATGAAACAAACAATAAACCAATCAACTTTTTCATTTTTTTACCTCCTAGCCCCGAGTGCCTCGACTTCGCTCGGCATCGAAGGGCTCCATTTAATAAAAAAAATACAGCTTGGGAACTCTCCATCTGCTGTATTCGAATCGACCAATATTATTTTCCGAATTGCAGATGGCTCTGGGCCATTGTTTGGCCTACACTAGTACTATTGGGTTAAGTAGGGCGTAACTTGCATGGTTCCCGAATTATTTTTTTGCACGAATGCTCGAATAGGGCCCGAATTAGGCGGTTATTATTTGGCTGTATAATGCCAAAATATTGGTGTCTAAGATTCGGGAATTTGAGATATGGTATAATATATCCATGTTGCGCCCAGCAAAGCTACAACAGGCTTGTGGAAAAAAAACCATCAAGGTAAGTGCCGAGACGCAGATCGGAAGAGCACACG
>JAHIZU010000094.1 GCA_018814265.1 Candidatus Margulisiibacteriota bacterium
AATTTCTCAATCTCTTCCAAAGCTAAACGCGATACTCCAAGAATGTCAAAATTAAACACCGCGTGCTCGGCAATGGAATGATGCCCCATCTTGAAAATAATGGTGGAATTTGATTGCCTGGCTTTGGTCACTTCCTCCCTGGCGATCCTACGCAGTTCATTGATCGGCCTGGGATCACGGGAGATCCTGGCATAAGAAGCGGACAAAGTTTCCGGGGTAACATCCTGACGCGGACGGCTAGTTTTTTTCAGGTCTTCCAGGACTTCGGTATCAACATTGTAGCCAGCGAGGATCACTCTCATATTAGCAGATTCTAGCACATCAGCAGAAGTGGCTCAAGAATAAGAAAATAAATCAACGTTGGGCAAAGTAGCTGATCATTCGATTAAGAGAAGCTGGCTCGCTAGTTTCAGGAAAGAACGGCGACGCAAACATCCCTTTTAAGGCCGTAAACCAGTGGAGTTCAATAGTTGGCCCGCTGCCCGAGCGACTGAACACCAGCTGTTCATCGATAAAAACCTGAGACGAGCTCAATTTCCCAGCTGCGTGTGTCTGTTCCAGAAAATTAGTGTAGCGGTTCGGCTGCTCAATATATTTAAATGGATTACCTAACCTGTCTGACCAGTAAACCATGGCCAGCGGAATAATCGCCTGAAAGGATTCTCCTTGTTCAAGTTTTACCTTGACCAGTGATTGAAAGGTTTCCCAAATACAAAAATCCAGGTTGCCTCCGCCAAGGATAAAACTCTGCTCCCCTGGCTGAGCAAAGCCAAGATCATAAGCTGAGACAAAATCAGGCGGCGGCAGGTTCATTTTCTGATATTTTGGAAGAGGGGTAACATCATCAATCGCGCCTGTCCAAGAAAAAACTTTATTGTCCCACGGCCCCAACTTGACCCCGGCTGGCAAATCACTGCCCTCTTCTGTCAAAGATAATCGCTTGGCAAAAGGCCCCTCTGCCCCAAAAGCGCGATCAGTCAGATTCCAGAGCTTAGTACACGATCTGAGATTGTGAGGCTCAGCCTGACGCAAATGTGTCAAGATCAACGTTCTGGGAATATTTACTTGTTTAACAGGTGTAATCATTCCTACTATATATATCGAAAGATTTGAGGGGATATTTCATTTCACAGATCAACTGAAATTATCTTGACCTATTGCAGATAAAAGTATGAGGATTTATCATGAGTAAAATGATCATGCCAATAGTCACTTTGATGAAAAGACCAGCGCAGATCCTGTTTAGGCGCGGTCCAACTTACTTAAAAGGTCTTACTCGCCTCTCTGATACGATAAGAGACAAATTACGCGAGCGCCAAACGTGGCGCGAAGATAATCCCCGTGGAGTTGTCTCACTCAGCGAATTTTTCAAGGATTTCCCGCAAATTGCCGCTATTTTGCAAGCCAGAGATCTTTCAGAGGTGGACTTCACCTTAACAAACACCGCAAGCTTCATTCGCGAGGATCTGGTTAAAGCCTTGATCTCTCAAGCAGTCAGAGCCGCTATCCGCGAACTAGCCACTTATGGGCGTCCTCAAACTGAACAAACAGGTTGGCTCTCATCCTATGACAACTATGAAAAACATCTGCACTGCTATTTAACAATGAGCTTAACAACCAAAGCTGCTGTTCAAGTTAAGATTGAATTATATCGTCTATTAACAGGACCAAGAATTAAATATGGTTCATTTTGATCAAAAGACAATAGAACCATGAAAATGCTCGGGTCAGAAACCAGCTACACCATACCTGCTCAATACCGGCCGCTGCAACATTTTGCCATGGCCCGATTAAGCAGGCACCAAGCTTTACCCAGGCTTGGCTGGAACCTAAAACACCTCCAGCATCTGGCAAATATACTGCAAACCGTAAGGCTTAACTTTGAAAATTTTACCCGGAAGCTTTTTCAGCTGACATTTCCAACAAAATAGCTAACAGTTTGCTTAGGCCTTATCCTGTTCCCACGGGCCCAACAGGCCGGAGCTTACGCCTAGGGCTTGAGAAGCTTAGGACCAGTGTCAATCAATTGGTGGTTGAAAAAGAGATCCATACCTGGGAATATCTTGCGGAACTGGCCATTCTAGCCGTTACGGCAAAAAAGACAGGCAACACAGAAATTGCTAAAGAATGCCGGCGATTTATTGGGGCTGAGCTTAGCCGGCAGCTGGCGCTGATTGAATATCTTAGCTTAGGAGTTGACTCGTTTTATACTACTCTATCCGGATCCCAATTAGCAGAGGCAACCAGAGGTTTTGAACTGCTCTTTGATATTTACCAAGAGATCATTGATTATTTTTATGCAAGCCTCAGGATCGGTGACTGGCCTTAGCGATATTCATCCTTCAAGCGCTCTTCCATTTCCATCTCATTGAGTTTTTTACTGCGTTTAATGAAATAGAAGATCACCGCGGCAATAATACTAGTCCCTAAAATTAGCTGAACGAGTGCCATTTAGTATATTTTATAACCTACTTGTGCTAATAAACGGGCCCCGTCAGCAACATCTCCGCCAAATTCCACGAACATGGGATTAACATTAAAGGCCCGATTAAAAACCACTGATAAGGCCGGACCAACCGAAGTGCTGCCAGAGCCACCCGTATAACCGACTGCGCCCAGGCCAAAATACATGGGAGAACGGCCTAAATATGTCAGTAAAAATTTTCCGCCAAAAAAGAGCAACAAGGGTTGCCTGCCAGTGTTGCCTTCCAGTCCAAACCTGATCCCAACATTTTTGGCCACCGGCGCGTCCGCCATCATGCCAATTGCCATTCCGTCTCTAACCCCGCCAATGATCTCCGGCTGCATTGCACCTGCGGAAAAACTTACAACTAACAACAGACAACTTACAATAATTATTTTTTTCATGCTAGTCCCTTTTTTTTACCATTATAACATGAAGCCTAAAATAAACTAACTTGTTCCTGTTCAGCACCCTTGGCCTTTTGGCCTCTGGCCTTTGGCCTGGAGCTTTTAATTTTCCCCAGATCGCTTTCAACCATTTCCAAAGTTGAGTAAACCTCCTTGGCTCTTTTAATTACTTCAGCAGGCAGACCGGCAAGTTTACCCACCTGGATCCCATAAGACCGGTCCGCTGGCCCTTTAACGATCTGGTGCAGAAAAGTTACATGATCTCCCTCTTCCTTAACCAGAACATTCAGGTTTTCCATGCCTGGATGCTTATCAACTAACTGGGTGATCTCATGGTAATGGGTGGCAAACAAAGTCTTTGCTCCAATCTTAGTATGTATATATTCAGCCACTGCCGCGGCGATCGACATGCCATCAAAGGTTGAAGTCCCCCGCCCTATCTCATCAAGAATGATCAAGCTCTTGTCAGTTGCATTATTCAGGATATTGGCTGTCTCGGTCATTTCCATCATAAAAGTTGACTGGCCGGAGAAAATGTCGTCCATGGCGCCAATGCGGGTAAAGATCCTGTCAACCAGGCAGAGCTCAGCTTCTTTTGCCGGGACAAAAGATCCGATCTGGGCCAGCAAACAAGTAAGAGCCACCTGACGCATGTAGGTCGATTTTCCAGCCATGTTAGGCCCGGTGATCAAAAGGAAACGCCCGGCTGCTTCATCCATTTCAACATTATTGGGAACGAACCGATGCTCTCCCAGCACTTTTTCAACTACAGGATGTCTTGATTCAATAATATTTATTCCGGATTTAGATTTTTGGATTTTTGGCCTGCTGTAATGGTTTTCAACTGCGACCTCAGCTAAAGACAGCAAAACATCAATTTGGGCCAGGACCCACGCCAGGTTTTGCAGTTCAGAAGTTTGTTCAGCAACTTTGGAGCGAACATCGCAGAAAACCTTGTACTCCATTTCCTTCAAGCGCTCATCTGCGTTAAGGATCAGTGATTCCTTTTCCTTGAGCTCGGGAGTGATAAATCGTTCACTGTTTACTAAGGTTTGTTTTCTGATGTAATTATCCGGCACCTGAGAAAGGTTTGATCTGGTTATATCGATATAATAGCCAAAAACCCTGGTAAAACCGACTTTAAGCGATTTGATCCCGGTGCGTTTTCTTTCTTCATTCTCCAGCTGAGCGATCCAGGCCTTACCTTCACGAGCCGCGGCTTTGATCTGGTCAAGTTCAGCTTCAAACCCTTGTTTTATCAAGTTGCCATCTTTTAAAGCAAAAGGCGGATCATCAACAACTGATCTGGTTATCAGATCAAGAATCCCAGTAAAATCTGGGAGCCGGCCCAGCTGCTGCAGCAGCTGACTTTGGACTTTAGACATAAGGCTTTTAAGTTTGGGCAAAAGTCTCAAGGAATCTTTAAGCGCGATCAAATCCCTGGCATTGGCAGTGCCGGAAGCTATGCGTCCAACAACCCGCTCAATATCCGAAACATTGTTGATCTCCTGCCCGAGTTCAGCGCGCAGTATCGCGTTGTTATAAAGCTCTTCAACCGCCTCCAAACGCTGATTGATCTGTGCTGCGTCAAGCAGCGGCTGCAGTATCCATTGCCGCAGCAAACGTCCGCCCATCGACGACTTTGTCCTGTCCAGCACCCAGAGCAAACAGCCTTTGTATGATTTGTCTCTGATGGTTTGGACAAGCTCGAGATTGCGCCTGGTGGCCGCGTCAATAAACATAAAATGAGAAGTTTGATAGGGCTTGATCTGGTTGATCTGGTCAAGTTCAGCTTCAAACCCTTGTTTTATC
>JAHIZU010000095.1 GCA_018814265.1 Candidatus Margulisiibacteriota bacterium
AAGGTAGCGCCTTAGACCAAGCTGGGCCACGCCCCGATTTTCTGGATTAACCAACCCGTCTCAACTTCTCAATGAACTTTCTGCTTTTCTTGCTTTTGATAAAAGATTCCCGTTTTCTTGCTTCACTCAACGTCGGAAAAGATTCACTGTGAATAATTTTATAGGGGATGTAGGGCTGGGTGCTCTTCATCTCCCCCGCATTATGCCTTTTTATGCGATCTTTAAGGTCTCCGGTCGTTCCGACATAATATCGGCCATTTTTAAGGCTTTCAATTATGTAAACATAATACATAGACCATGTCCCGACAAACGTCGAGAGACTATCTTCGCCAAACAATGTTCAGCAGCAGGGTCAGGACAATGCTGACCAGGATCATAGTCGTAATCGGCAAAAAAATCGTCATCCCGCCGCTGCGAAAAGAAATATCACCCGGCAACCGGCCAAACCACGGGACTTTTGCCGCCAGGATAAAAAATCCGCCGATCAGCACCAGGATGATGCCGATATACAGGACCATTCTGCCTAATGATTCAACTGCCATATTAGTTCAGTTCAAACCTAACCGGTACCTCAAACCAGCTGGCTAAAGCCTGGCCGCCTTGAGCAGCCGGGCTAAACTTCCATTGCGAAACAGCGGTAATCGCTGACTGGTCAAGTTCCGCAACGCCGGACGAGGCTTTGACCTCAACTTTATCCGGAGAGCCTGCCATCCCAACATAAATTGATAATATAGTTGTACCGGTAAGACCTTTTTCTAATGCTGACATAGGATATTCCGGCAAAACTCGATAAGAAATCATCGGGGGAATGATAGGCAGCACCTTCGGCTGCACCATTGGAATACTTTCCGCCTTTACTGCTCTCTCTGCCCTTACAGCCTTCTCAACCCTCACGGCCTTCTTAACCTCTATTGCCCTCTGCTGCCCCCTGATGCCCTCTACTCCCCTCTTTACAGTCAATTCTTCTCCCATAAATATCGGAGCGCTTTTCTTTTCAACGAATATTGCCGGTCTCGCGACTATATATCCAACCATAATCGCAGCTATCAAAATACTTCCAATCGCAACAATTGATAATTTATCTGTTTTCATAATCCCCTCCTCAAATTTCTCGGCTCACACTTATATTATACCGTCTTCCGGGCATGGGGTAAACTACATCTGATAACTGGCTCCAAAAGAAAAGTTTCTGCCCGGCATTGGGTAATTTCGGATTGTGTAAGTGGGCGGTGGTTCCCAGCCCACTGCTTCATAATAAACAGTATTAAAAATATTATTCGCTCCAGCAAAAATATTTACCTGACCAAACCCCTTGGTATAATTTAGATCAGTCACACCGTAATCTGCTAGTTCAAGGGTATTAGCCACATCAGCATATCGATCACCAACATGTTTGGTTAATATGGCAAAATTCCCCAGAAGTGTTTTTATATTTATCCCATAATTATATTTGGTGCTTGGAGAATAAGGCAGTTCCTTGCCAATATTTGCCGCAGTTACATCCTCCTTATTAATTGCAGTCTGATAGGTTGCATTGGCAAAGAGATCCACCCATTCTGAAAGAGTAGCATTATATTTGGCTTCTATTCCTGTGTTTTCAACTTTACCCACATTTTTTGCGTTTGTAATAAAAGTGCTATAATCGGTTTCCCAAAGGATCTGTTCATCAACCTTCCTGGCAAACAAAATGAGGCCAAGAACCGAACCTTCTCCAAAATGTTTGTTCACCCCCATTTCAATACCTACTGATCTTTCCGGTTTAAGATTTACATTGCCATACATCTGATAGATCGGATCATTCCAATAAAGATCATTTAGGGTTGGTGCCTTATAAGCTGTGGCAATATTCCCCCAAAATTTCAGATCCGGAGAAGGTTTTAAACTCAGGCCGACCCGCGGATTAACCGAATCTCCAGCAATTGAGTGGCTATCTGCTCTTACGCCAACGCTCAAGGTTATTGGGCCTTGCCGCACCTCATCATCCATGTAAATTGCAAGGTCAGAGATCTGCCGACTACCGATAAAATCGCTTGTTCCATCCTCGCTACGATATTCAAGCCCCATGTTCACTGTTGCATTCTCGCTAAAAGCCACGGTATTTTGCAGATTCAAGCCCGTTTGGTTTGTTTTATAAGTTGTATCAGCAAAAGTTAGAGTATAAAAGTTGTATTCATGAAATTGCTGCTCAGTTGAATAGCAGTAAACCTTAGTTGAAAGGTTTGAACCACCCAAATCCTTTTCATGTCCCAGATATACATTTAAATTTCTATCCTTTTGACGATTCCCTGGAGTCGAAGCAGAAGTGGGTTGATTTGGATCATCCGGAACACCCGGAACTCCTTTATCTGCATTATAATAATTTGCTCCTAGCTGGAAATCCCCAGCTCCGGTTTCAAAGACCTGGCTGTAATCAATTGCCTGTCCAAGATAATCGCTGTTAGTTCTAAAACCATTTGTCTTATTATAATCAAATGAAATAATATAACTATCGTTGCCAAATGCTATATTCCCTTTTTGTTCCCCGAAGCTTCCCAGGCCAACTGAAAGATCAAAAGGGCTCTTTTTAGCAGTTTTTTTAGTTATAACATTTATAACACCGCTAATAGCATCCGAACCATACACGGCGGACAGAGGCATGGTTACAATTTCAATTTTTTCCACATCCGCCAGCATGATATCACCCAAGTCAACGCTTCCTAACAACGGACT
Source organism: Candidatus Margulisiibacteriota bacterium (assembly GCA_018814265.1). GTDB lineage: Bacteria > Margulisbacteria > WOR-1 > O2-12-FULL-45-9 > O2-12-FULL-45-9 > JAHIZU01. The sequence goes on from JAHIZU010000095.1 coordinate 2,710, forward strand.
ATTTATACGGCAGCCATCAAGCAACACCAAAACCTGGGAAGAATTAGCCCCGTGGAGCCTGATTGTATCTAAGGCTCCTCTCCCGCCAACTGAGTAAATATCCGCGCCAGGAACAATACGCAGCACATCTGCCACCGTTTCCGCGCCAATCGTTCTGGCCTCATCTGCTCTAATGACCGTAACGCTCCATGGAGATCGGTCCAATTCTTGAGGAAGTCGAGAAGCAGTCACAACTATTTCTTCACCATAGAACCTTAGTACCGGAGCAGCAAAGGCTGAAGAAGCACATAAAACAGAAGCTAACAATAAAAGACTTACGAATAATCTTAATAAAAACATAACTCTATACCTCCATATTTTTTTCGAAGTATAGAGTTCTCGGGAGAACTCTACTAAGTATTCTAGACAAGGCAGGGTTAGAACCTGCGAATTAACTAAGCACTCTCCCGCTGAGTAGCTTGACTAGAACCAGAAACCACCACCACCACTTCACCCTTCACTTTGCGATCTTTTAATTTTTCCAGGACTTCACCTGCCCTTCCGCGAATGATTTCTTCAAACTTTTTGGTCAATTCCCGGCAGACCGCCACTTGCCGCTCGCCTAATGTCTTCTGGATATCTGCTAAGGTCTTAACCAGGCGATAAGGCGATTCGTAGATTATAATGGTTCCATTTTCGTTTTTCAATGTTTCCAAAACCTTTTTTTTCTTTCCCGGTTTCTTAGGCAGAAAGCCCAAAAAGACAAATTTATCCGTAGGCAACCCTGAAACCACCAAAGCCGAAATCGCAGCTGACGGGCCAGGAATAACTTCGACCCTGATATTCTGATCCGCTGCTGCTCTGATAATCTCGTGTCCGGGATCAGACACTCCCGGCATGCCGGAATCCGAGACCAAGGCAATGTTTTGCCCGCCCTTTAACAGTTCGATCAGATACGGGGTTTTAGACCTAATATTAAACTTGTGATAAGAAGTCATTCTGGTGCTGATGTTATATCGATTGAGGAGGATCTTTGTTTGTCTGGTATCTTCGGCTGCTATCAGGTCAACTTCGGATAATATCCGCACGGCGCGGAAAGTAATATCCTCCAGGTTGCCGATGGGGGTGGCAACAACAAAGAGAGTTCCCATTAAAACAATCGGCTTGGGGAGGTTTCCTTTTCCGCCACGGCTATTTCAGGCTCTGCCTCAATTATTTCTTCGGCCTCTGGAGCCTCACCAGCCGCTGAAACACTAACCTTGCCTCGGTATGAAGCGCCTTCTTCGATCACTATCTTGCCGCCGGCTAAGTCGCCATGGACTTTGCCTGATTTGGCAATTTCCAGGCTTTGGCTGGCAATTATATTTCCCTCAACCTTGCCGGAAACAACCACACTGCCGCCCTTTACACTGCCAACCATCTTACTGCCGCGGCCAATGATCACTTCTCCCTTGGAAATGATCTCACCTTCAAATTCACCATTAAGGCTAACAGATCCATCAGAAACCAGTTCGCCTTTAAATTTGGCTTTTTCGCCAATGATACTGTCCACCGCCCCAGCCTGAACATTTTGTTTATCGTCTCCACCAAAAATTCCCATTTTTATTGCCTCCATATTTTGCTGGCAGTTAAGATATTTAGATCCAAATAAGAAACAGGATTAACCGGCTTGCCTGCTTTGCGCACTTCATAATGAAGATGGGGTCCAGTAGAATACCCGGTGTTTCCAACATAGCAAATCACTTGTCCTTTGCTTACCTTCTGCCCGGATTTAACTGCATAGCGTGAACAATGCCCATATAGGGTTGAGGTATCATAACTATGGCTAATCATTACTGTTTTTCCATATCCCTGTCTCCACCCCACATACGAAACCACCCCATCAGCGGTTGCCCGAATTGGCGAGCCATAGCTGCCTGAAATATCTAACCCCGTATGAAGCCCCCGCCAAGGATAAACGCGGTAGCCATAGCGGGAAACTATGCGGCCGTAAATCGGCCAGCGAGACGGCGTGAAGGCGTAGCGCTGGCGCACTTTGCTAACCCAGTCTTTTAATTCTATCAACCTTTCCGTTTTTTCAGCCAGCTTAAGGTCTGCCACCTTCAGATCCTGGGAAACTTTATCAGCTTTTTCCTCGAATTTGTTTGACAGCTTGATCTGGCTTTTCCAGCTCTTTAACCCCAGCAGCCGGCGTAGCTCATTATCCCGCCTGACCAGCTCTGAAATAGCCAAATGCACCTTTTTTGTTTCCCGGGAAAAATCATTGATCATTGCCTGCTGTTCGAGATTTTTGGTTCTTGTTTTATAAAGGAAAACCTGGCGCTGAACCAAATGTGAAGTAAAAACAAAAGAAGAAGCCACAAATAAAAGGGCAAAAACAGCTAAAAAGATAGCTCCCCGGATAACAAAATGTGGGACTCGGAGACTGTAAGTCCTTCCCTGGGCATCGTGAGGAATGACCATGAAGGTATAATGTTTTCGCCTTCTTGGCTTTTTATTCATTATTAGGCAAAGTATAACAAGTAATTGCTAAAAAAGTCAACAGCCTAAAGCTTCATCTTGGGCATGGCAAATTTCTTATACCCTGCCGGCAAATTAAAAAGCGGATCCGGCTGTCTGCCAACCTTGATGTTCTTGTATTCCGAGGACCAGGAGCCATCAATGGCCGTAGTTTTGACAGGGACATTGTCCTTAGAAAGCCATTGGTAAACGCTAGCCTCAGGACTTTTTTCATTCGGCTTGTAGGTAATTTCGTATTTGTCGCAAGCAATGCCGTTCACCTGGCCGCTGCCAACCTTCTTTCTTTTTATCTCGCCGGGGAACTTCATGCCGTTGCTGATGGCCTGCTTAGGATCTAGCTTCATTTCCATATACATTTTCTTGTCCGGCATCAGGTTCCACATGACCTTTTTATCTGTCCTAACAATTACAATTGAATTCTGGCCAAAGACCTGTGACTCTACTCGCCATTTATCACCGCCAAAGTATAAGATTGAGGTCATGGTCCGTTCGCCAGCCTTCATCACGTTTTCGGCTGAAAATTGCTTGGGCACGCCGGGCTTTGTCGCACAACCCAAAATTCCGATCACTAGCACAGACAGGACCAATAAAACCGCCAATAGTTTTCTTGCCATCTTTTTCCCCCTATTGATTTGGGATCCTTACATATCGGGGCGACTGGATTCGAACCAGCGACCTCACGCTCCCGAAGCGTGCGCTCTACCAAGCTAAGCTACGCCCCGATTTAACTTACAACCAACAACTGACAACTAACAACAATTATTATATCACTTATTCAGATGCTTTTTAATTGATTCTGAAGTATTTAGTTCTTTCCCGGAAACAATTCGCTTGATATCCTCACGATGAGTATATAGAGCTAAGCCAAAAGCCAGCAGGCCAAAAACAATATATTCGATCTTCATCCCCATCACCCACATGGCCACCGGGACACAGCCCAGAATGATCAGGGTCGAAGCAATAAAATAACGGCTGATGAGTATTAATAATATCCAAAATAGAAGCGCCAGGATTCCAAAAAGCAGATTAAGCGCCAGCAAGGCACCCCCAGTCGTAGCCAACCCCTTCCCCCCTTTGAACTTTAAAAACACAGAAAAGTCATGCCCCGCGATCGCTGCCAAGCCAGCCAAAACCGGCAGCCAGGGAGATTGAAAAAAGTAAGCAGTCAGCATAACTGCCAGATAACCTTTGCCAATATCTCCAGCCAACGCCAACCCACCCATCAGCGGTCCCGCCACAACTAAAACATTGGTGGCGCCAATGTTCTTTGTCCCAGCCTGGCTAACATCTTTACCTTTTATCTTAGGAAAAATATGGCTGAAGGGGATGGAGCCAAGCAAATATGCAAAAAGAATAATTATAACGAATTTCATGTGGCTGATACTTAATTTTCCCTTAGTTATTACAATTTAAGCTTAAGAATATCAGAATACCAGAGTATCAGAACTGGAAGATCAGAATATTAGATTATCAGATATTCTGATTCTCTGATAATCCAGCTCTGGTCTTCTGATCTTCTGATAATCTTACACTATGAAACCTTTTCTAATCCAAATGCCTTGTGTAGAATCTGTACGGCTTTTTTCCCTTGTTCCTTCTTAATCACGCAGGAAATTTTAATCTCAGAGGTCGCGATCATCTGGATATTGATCTTTTCCTGGGACAGGACTTCAAACATTTTAGCCGCGGTGCCCGGCTGGCTAACCATGCCAATCCCAACCAGAGAGACCTTACATACATCAGAATCAGAGATCACTGCTTCTGATTTTAATTCCTTGCCAACTTTTTCCGCCACTTGCACAGCTTTCCTCAGCTCCGTCCGCTCAACCGTAAAAGCCATGTCAGCTAAGGATCCGGCAGAATGAACACTTTGCACGATCATATCAACATTGATCTTTTCCGCCGCTAGAGCGCCAAACAATTTAGCTGCGATCCCTGGCTTATCTGCGATCTTCAAGACACCAACCTTAGCAATATTTTCATCAAGGGCAATACCTCTTACTGCTTCTTGCTTTTCCATTTTCCCAACCTCCTTAGCTATCTGTTGCGGGGACATAATATAAGTCCCTGTGATATCTTTTGTGCTGGAGCGCAGATGAATGACCATGTTATAAATACTGGCACATTCAATTGAGCGCGGATGAAGCACCTGTGCTCCCAAACTAGCCAGTTCCAGCATTTCTTCATAAGAAATATATTTAATCTTCCTGGCGTCGCTGACTATTCGCGGGTCAGTAGTGTACACACCGTCAACATCAGTATAGATGTCGCAAACATCAGCTTGTAAGGCCGCTGCTACCGCCACAGCAGAAGTGTCAGACCCGCCCCGGCCAATGGTAATAATATCGCCCTTGCTGTCAATGCCTTGAAACCCGGTGATAACCACGACCTTGCCAGCCTTTAATTCATTTTTTAACCGGTCCAGATGGATATGCTTAATTCGGGCTTTTTTGTAAATATCTTCCGTGACCACTCCGGCCTGCCCACCGGTTAAAGAGACTGCCGAACAACCAAGATCAATTAAAGCCATGGCCAGGAGCGAAGCAGAAACCTGTTCGCCAGTAGAAATTAACATGTCATATTCGCGGTTGTCTGGATTGGCTGAGACCTTATTCATCAAATCGATCAACTCATCAGTGGTATGTCCCATGGCTGAGACAATAACAACCAGCTGATTCCCCTTCTCTTTAAGGCCCTTCAGCTTTTTGGCGATGTTTTTGATCTTTTCCGGTGTACCAAGCGAGGTGCCGCCGTATTTGTGCACGATTAATGCCATAACCTGTGAATTATATCATAACTATTATTAGAACTGAAATCCTTCTTAATATATCTCGAAATAAACTTGTCATGGCTATTAGATGTTCACCTTCAAGACTGCGAACCCCTTACGGTTCTTCGATCGCTCCGGAGAGCAGAAGTTTCCTTATGGACCGCATCAGTCAGACCATCCGACAGAAAGGAAAGATCTCTTACCGCGAAGTTATGCAAACCCTTCTTTATCATCGTCTTCATGGTTTCTATACGAGATACTTGAGAATAGGCACGGGCAGTGGGTATCATTTCTCTACCCGTCCAATTGATTTCTCGCCCCATTATGGCCAGGCTTTTGCCAAACGCATTGCCAGGTTCGTCGAACTGCTCGGCCTGGATTCCGAAAAGCTGGAGCTGGTAGCTTTAGGTGACGGAACAGGCCTCTTTTTCCGCGATATTCTGGCAGAATTGGAAAAACAGCCTCAGCTATATGCCAGACTCAATAAAACTAGCCTGGAGCTTGTGCCCAGATTTGCCGTAGAGCAGCAAACCAGGCTTGCCAGGTTTGGTGCAAAGGTAATAACTGGTTCAGCAGTTGATCTTGACCGACATTTTGACTCAGTTAGCGGGGTTTTCTTTTGCAATGAGCTCATTGATCAGTTCCCAGTACACAGGGTGGTCAATAAAGGCGGAACTCTTTTGGAACGCTATATAACATTTAAAGGGAATGAGCTGGCAGAAATTGATGGGCCGCTTTCTGACCCAGGGATTGCAGAATATTTCAGGGTTATCCGAAAGCAGCCCCAGGTCAGAAGATCCTGCGTTGTAAATCTTGAGGCTTTTAAATTGTTACGCAACCTTTCTAAGATTTTAAAGCAGGGGGTCTTCTTTATTGTAGATTACAACAGTGAAGGCGCGAACCTTAACCGTATCAGGCATTCCAGGTTCGGGCAAAGCGTTCCCCTTGGCCCAAAGACCATAGAGAACGCAATTGGAAAGGACGTCACCACAGATGTTGACTTTAGCGCCCTGCGCCTGATTGCGAAGCATTTTGGCTTTAAAGTGCTTTTTGAGATCTCTGACGCTGAGTTTCTGGCCAAGGAATTGCCCCGCTACATATATCAATCGATAGGCTATCCAATGAGAGTGTTGGGTCTAGCTAAAGAATAGAGGATTAGCCAAGAAGTCCACGGATCTCCACTAAAGTCAGCAGCTCATATTTACCTGGTTTCAATTTTCCCAATTGTATATTTTTTATCCTTATCCTGACTAATCTTGAGACATGATTGCCGACCGCCTCCAGCATCCTTCTGATCTGGCGGTTCCGGCCTTCTTTTAAAACAACCCGAAACGTGCTGTCGTCTAGTTTATTGATCTTGACCGGATTGGTTTTTTTGCCGTCCAGCATAATTCCTGCTTCCAGTTTGGCGACCTGCGCTTCAGTCAGCGGGTCCCTGGCGCGCACCTCATATTCTTTTTCATGCTCATAGCGCGGATGCATCAGACGGTTGGCCAGCTCTCCGTCATTGGTAAGGATCACTAAGCCCTCGGAACCCATGTCCAGCCGGCCGACGGGATATAGGCGGCCCGGAACATCTTTGACCAGATCAACCACAGTCGGCTCTTTTGAATCGGAGGCCGCGCTGATAACGCCGATTGGTTTATTCAGCTTGATATATATCTTCTTTTCTTTTTGCTGCAGAAGTTTCCCATTGACCACTACTTTATCAGAGACAGGATCAATCTTGGTCCCAATCTCTGCCACCTTGCCATTGACCTTTACTTTTCCAGCAGCGATCAGCTTCTCCGCCGCCCGGCGGGAAGCAACCCCGCATTCAGCCATAAATTTATGTAAACGGATCTTACTCATAGTTCTCCTTGAATTTTACCACACTTCTTCGCATAAGATATATTATGCAGCTCAAATCAATTCAACATGATATAATTCAAGACAAAAGGACTGATTAAAATGCCAATTGTTAAAATCGGGCTGTGGAGCGGTCGAGATAAAGCAACTAAAGAAAAGTTAATTCAAAACGTAACTAAAACTGTTTGTGAAACCGTTAAATGCCCGGCTGAAGCTGTGATCGTGGTTATCGAAGATATTCCAAAGGAAAACTGGGGGCAAGGCGGAAAGCCAGCAGCCTAAACAACTTCCCTAAAAATACTCATTACTACGTCCAGCAGCCCCAGAACCAGCGGACCAAAGATTATTCCCGGCAAACCGATCAATTGGATCCCGCCTAAGATACCGAACAAAATGACCAGCGGGTGAATTCGTGATCTTTGACCAATTATCTTGGGCTTTAAAACATTATCAATTGTGCTCATTAGTAACAGGCCATAAAAGAAAAGAACAACACCTTTCCAGTATCCGCCGACCGCCAGGCCGCTGAGAAAAAGATAGACCGCGACTGGAAACCAGACCAAACTAGCGCCTAAAACTGGAATAATAGAAATTATCGCTGTTAGGAATGCCCAGAGCACCGGATTAGGAACACCTAAGAGAGCATAAGCAAACCAGGCTAAAAATCCATGGATAATACCAACCACGATCTGTCCCATAATCATCCCGCGGCTCAGATCATCAAGCCGCTCCAGGATCTGTTTATATCTGCCGGCAGGCAGCGGAAAGAAATCCTGGAAAAAGGCATAGATACTTTTAGCTCCTTTTAAAAAGAAATATATAGAAAAGATTGTGAGGAAGATCGTAAAAAACACATTGGGAATCGCTTTAGCCACGTGCTGCAGCCAGCCAATCACCTGAACGCCAAAACTCACGATCTCATTCTTGTACTGGGAAATATCCCCTATCCGCTGGCCAAAGATCGGCGGCAGATCTATATTGATCTTAAATTCAGGGGAATAAAGACAAGGATAGGTATTTTAGAGGAAGAATCAAAAAAGCTAAATGAAATTTACATCAAGTATATGAAAACAAAAGAGCCTTTTGTCATCTTAAAATCAGCTACATCACTAGATGGGAAGATT
>JAHIZU010000096.1 GCA_018814265.1 Candidatus Margulisiibacteriota bacterium
CTGTCCAAGAAGGTCAAGATCAGCAATGTTGACCTGGCCATGGAGCTTAAAACCCTCAGCTTTTTCATCCGCTAAAAGCCCTGTCAACCCAAAATAGAAACTTCACACTTCTACCAAAATAGAAACTTCACATTTTGTGGAAGGGTGCGGCTGCGGGGAAACGCCGCAAAAATAGATGATTTGGGATATTAGACCAGGGCTTCTACTTTTCTTTCAGAGGATATCCGCACTTGGGCAGAGAAGCGTTGGCGCCAGGGATGATCTTTCGGAGGAATGAAGGGTTGGCGCGGGCGCGGTTTTTCTGGTTTGACAGATAATGAGTGATTTGCTCGTGGCCGCCGAATTCTTTTGGGATCGATCTCACGCATCTTTAAGTACTGCCCCTTATATTTGATCTTTATCTTGCCATTTAACCGTTCTTCGACAGTGACCTTAGTTCGCGGCAGTAGAAAATATGGTTGGCGCTTTCCTATTTGAAATAACCGGTTACGCCAGTGGATAGTATAATCGTTGCAGATGACCCTCTCTTCCTGGAAACTGAAGATTGCGTCCAGCTCCGCCTTGGTTTTTCTTGCTGGACGATGGACGTTAGTATTGTTTTTAGGCGGCAGGCTGAACTTATGGTTATGTTTAGCTAGATAGACGCGGTCCAAAAAGCGATTGGCGGCTGGAATGGTGGAAATCCCAGCCAATCGTAGTTCTTTCACCAGGCGATCCTGGAGAGTGCCAAAAAGTCGTTCTACGCGGCCTTTGGCCTGCGGACTGCCGGCATTGATCACTTTAACATCCAAATCCACTTCCATGGCGCGGGTGAACTGGGTCAGAGCGTATTTTCTACCTTACTTTTTCAGGTAAGTTCGGCTGAATTGCATAAGATTTCTGGTGTCTTCATGCTCGGTGAAGCGCAGAAAAATCCGACTGCTGGCATCATCAATTGAGGCCAGGAGAATACATTTATCCCTGCGCCCTTCAAACCAGTCGTGGTTGGAGCCATCCACCTGTGCCATTTCCCCAAAACAATCTTTGCGTTCCCGCCATTCGCGGTGTGTCGCCTTCCTTTTCCTTTCTTTCCAGAGACTGGCGGCGATCATGAGCCGGCGAACTGTTTCATCGCTCAACTTGATCTTATCCAATTCCAGAAGCTTCTCCGCGGCAAAGGCAGGGCGGAAGTCCGCATATTTTTCTTTTTTGGTGCTACAAAACATTGCGCCCCCTTGACATCCATCCTTCCCCCATGCTATTATTAGCACTCTACAAGGTTGAGTGCTAATAATTCCAAGGAGGTGAAAGTATGGGTAAGAATTTAACCCCAATTGGGGATAGAGCAGTTGTTAAACCAGATCCAGAAGAACTAAAGACCAAGTCCGGGATAGTTTTGCCGGATTCCGCCAAAGAAAAGCCTTCTGAAGGCAAGGTTGTAGCAGTTGGCAGCGGCAGGATCCTGGATAATGGCCAAAAGGTTCCGTTAGAAGTTAAAATTGGCGATAACATTATCTACAGCAAGTACGGCGGAACTGAGGTCAAGATCGAGAACGAAGAATATATCATCTTGTCAGAAAGAGATATTTTGGCTATAAAAAAGTAAGGAGGTGTGATTAATGGCTGCTAAAGAAATTATGTTTAGTGATGACGCCTGGCGCAAGCTGTCCAAGGGTGTTGCCAAAGTCGCTGACGCGGTAAAGGTCACACTTGGTCCTCGCGGCAGAAATGTCGTGCTTGAGAAGAAATGGGGATCACCAACCATCACCAATGATGGCGTTACCATTGCCAAGGAAATTGATCTAGAGGATCCATACGAGAACATGGGGGCCCAGCTCTTAAAAGAGGTTGCCTCAAAAACCAATGATGTTGCGGGTGACGGCACAACCACCGCGACTATCCTGGGGCAGATCATCTTTAAAGAAGGCTTGAAAAATGTTGTTTCCGGCGCTAACCCGATGAGTATCAAGCGCGGGATCCAAATGGCCGTTGATCTGGCAGTTAAGGAACTGAAGAATCAGAGCCGGTCAGTTGATACCAAGGAAGCAATCGCCCAGGTTGCTTCGATCTCAGCTAACAATGATTCTGATATTGGCAACTTAATTGCTGACGCCATGGAAAAGGTCGGTAAAGACGGGGTTATCACTGTTGAGGAATCAAAAGGCATTGAAACCAGTCTTGATGTGGTTGAAGGCATGCAGTTTGACAAAGGCTATGCTTCTCCCTATATGGTTACTGACCGTGAGAGAATGGAATGCGTAGTTGAAGACTGCTTTTTGCTGATCACTGATAAGAAGATCAGCGCGGTTAAAGACCTTTTGCCAACCTTAGAAAAGGTTGTTCAGGCAGGAAAACCCTTGATCATCCTCGCGGATGAGATCGAAGGGGAGGCCCTGGCCACCTTAGTTGTTAATAAACTAAGAGGCACCCTCAACGTTGTCGCAGTTAAAGCCCCTGGCTTTGGCGACAGGCGTAAGGCCATGCTTGAAGATATTGCCATCCTGACCGGTGGAGAAGTGGTTTCTGATGAGAAGGGCATGAACCTGGAAGCCATCTCTGATTCCTGGTTAGGCAAGGCGAAAAAGGTCGTTGTACGCAAGGAAGACACCACGATCATTGAAGGCGCTGGGACTGACAAGGGCATCAAAGACCGTGTTGCCCAGATCAAGAAAGAGATCGATCTTTCTGATTCTTCATATGATAAAGAAAAGCTCCAGGAAAGACTGGCAAAGCTTTCCGGCGGAGTGGCTGTGATCAAAGCCGGCGCTGCCACGGAAACCGAGCTCAAAGAGAAAAAGCATCGCATTGAAGATGCTCTTTCAGCGACCCGAGCCGCGGTTGAAGAAGGCATTATATCTGGCGGCGGTTCAGCTTTTATTCATATATTAGACGCGATAGAAAAGCTTGAAGTCGGCAGCCAGGGAGATGAACGTGTTGGCGTCGCAATCGTTCGGAAATCCCTGGAAGAACCGCTTAAGCAGATCGCCACGAACGCTGGCCAGGAAGGCTCGATCGTGGTTGAAAAGGTCAAGAAAGAGAAGGCTGGCATCGGGTTTAACGCCCAGTCCTTGAAATTCGAGGATATGTTCAAGGCCGGTATCGTTGATCCTTTAAAAGTAACCAGATCAGCC
>JAHIZU010000097.1 GCA_018814265.1 Candidatus Margulisiibacteriota bacterium
AGCCCCCTAGTTTCTGGACAAAAATAGCCCCTGAAAAGTAGAGACTTTTTCTGTTTTCGACCTTTCCATTATCTCAACCTGAACGTTCGATCTGCGAAACCCGCCGGCACGAAAAGTTGCCGGGCTAATATTTCCCAGGCTGCCGTGGGGCCGGATATTGTTGTACCAGCCGACGTACGATTCAAACCCTGTTTTAGCTTCCCAGAAGTTTTGGTAATCATTGCGGTAAACTTCTTCGCGTTTGTAACAGGCAAACCAGCTTTCAACATACGGCTTGTCATTGGGCGCCTGCACGCCGCAGTATTCAATCACCAGCCAGGGCCTTTTCTTCGCTGCCAGACAGAATTCCTCGGCAGTGTACTGACAGCCGCGGTCAACCCTCATGATTACTTCGAAACCTTCAGGAATATTATCGCCGAAGCGGGCGGCGACCGCTCTGTCAAGCGCCGCCACTGCTTCCGCCGCTCTCGCCCTCATACTGAAATATTTACCAATCACCTCTTTGTCGTAAGTGTCAATCACAATAAAAGCATGCGCTGTCCCTGTGCCGTAAAAGACATAACTCAAATCAGCTTCCCACCTGACATTGCTCTTGATCGGACAGTAGAAAGCCAATTCCTTCTTGGGTTTGCCTTGTTTTTTAATCCGTTTCGGCTGCAGCATTTTCAGCTCAAACATATGACGATAAACTTTCTTGTGATTATAATGGCCTCGATTCAAGGTGAAATCAATATAATCCATGACCTTTCTGTAGCCCAGCGTTAGTTCATATCCATTGAAAGATAACAATATCTTTTCCAGGGCCGGATCAAGCGGCTGTTTTTGCCGATGACCGGGCTTTTCCCCTGTCTTTTCGTAGTAATAACTACTTTTAGCAAGCCCGACGGCTTCTAACGCCGTTTTTAACCCTGTTTTTGCTTTCATTTGATCGACCATTTTTCGTCTCTCCGCTACAGTGGCAGCCCCTGCGCAATTTTTTTTTGACATTCAATGGCATAGGCTTGCTGGCCCACCAGTTTAAGAAGCCTTTCGACCTCTCCTCGCGACGATTGGCTGCCTTTTCCGTTTTTCCTGCCAGATAACCGCTCCTGCATGGCCGCTAACGCCTCATCCCGCCATTTATATGCCTGCGCGTCACTGATGCCGTACGATTTGCAAATCTGCGTCACCGGACGGTCCTTTTGAAACATTTCCATTACTACCGACATTTTTTCCTCCGCGGTCCATTTCCTGCGTGTCATTTTCCAATCCCTCCTTCTCAAAACCCTCTCTTATCAGTTAGTCCAATTATAACAGGGGGCTAAAGAGGATGTTTACCTGGAAAGCTGAGAAGATTCTGGAATATTATCTCCCGTATTTTAGAAATTTCTTATCCTCGACTCGTATTGCCAAAATATGCTAAAATAAGTGACTTGGAGGTGTAAAGATGGTCGATTTTGGCAATGTGCTAACTGCAATGGTGACCCCGTTCAAAAAAGATCTTTCCATGGATTATGCTATGGCTGAAAAGCTGGCAGTCCATCTTTGCGAAAATGGCAATGATGGATTAGTTATTCACGGGACCACGGGTGAGTCGCCGACTTTAACCCATGAGGAAGAATATGAACTTTATCGGGTAGTCAAAAAAGCTGTTGGCAGTAAATGTAAAGTCATTGCTGGAACCGGATCAAATTCAACAGCCACAACCATTAAATCAACCAAAGAAGCCGAGAAGATCGGCGTGGACGGCGCCATGATCGTTACCCCTTACTATAATAAGCCGCCGCAGGAAGGCCTGTACCAGCATTTTAAGGCCGTGGCGGATAACACTGGCTTGCCGCTGATCATCTATAACATCCCGGGCAGGACCAGCAGAAATATTGAAACACCAACTATTGCCCGTCTGGCAGAGATCAAGAATTATGTGGCAGTCAAAGAGGCTTCGGGCGATCTAAATCAAGTTGAGGCAGTAAGAAAAGCCACGCCCAAAGATTTTCTAATCTACAGCGGTGATGACAATCTGACCTATCCGATCATGGAAAGGGGAGGCATTGGGGTTATTTCAGTTGCTTCCCATCTGGTGGGAAAAGAGATTAAACAAATGGTCAGTTTGTTTTTAGAAGGCAAAAAGGCAGAGGCAAAAGCGATCCATGACCGGCTCATGCCTTTGTTTGACGCGATTTTTGTGACAACAAATCCTATTCCGATCAAGGCCGCGCTGGAAATGGTGGGTTTTCCTGTTGGTGGGTTAAGGCTGCCGATGATCAACGCGACTCAGGAAGAAAAAGAGACTGTCAAAAAAGTCCTAAAGGACCTTGGTCTTGTCTAAGATATTGCTTCATGCTTGCTGCGCTCCGTGTACTACTTTTACCAATAAGTGGCTGACCCTGCACGGGTTTGAGGTTAGCGGCTTCTTCTATAATCCCAATATCCGCCCGCCTGAGGAATACGACAAAAGATTAAAGACTATGGAGCAATACGCTGCTGCGGTCGGGCTTAAGGTTCTTTATGAGCCAAACGATGTGCAGACAGAAATGGACAACTGCGAGAATTGCTGCCGGGTACGCTTAAGAAAAACCGCGCAGCTTGCCAAGGAGTTGGGGTGTGATTTTTTTAGCACGACTTTGTTGATCAGCCCTTATCAGGATCATGAGCTTTTGAAGACAGTGGGGGAACAAGTGAGCGCGGAGTTAGGAGTGGCGTTCTTTTATCATGATTTTCGTGAAGGATTCCGTGAAAGCCAGCAGGTTGCCCG
>JAHIZU010000098.1 GCA_018814265.1 Candidatus Margulisiibacteriota bacterium
CCAGTTTTTTTGCTTTATCAAACTTGGAACCTGGCTCATGCCCTGCTACTACAAAGTCAGTCTGCTTGGAAACAGAAGATGATGGATGTCCTCCAAGATTTCTAACTAATTCCTCAGCATCAGTCCTGCTGATTTTATCCAGCCCGCCAGTAAAGACAAAAGTCTTGCCTTTTAATGGCTGAGGTCCTTTGACTTTTTTAGTCTTAATGGGTAGGCCTTGATTTTTCAACCGCTCGATCAGCTTTTGATTCTCTTTTTGGGAAAAGAAATGTTCCACTGAAGCCGCGACCTTAGGCCCGATCCCGGCGATCTTAGTCAATTCAGCGGCTTTAACATCAAAGAGGTCTTCCAGGCTGTCATAATGTTGAGCGATCAAGGAAGCCACTGTGCTGCCAACCATTCGGATGCCTAGAGCGAATAATAAGCGGTCATATGGCCGATCTTTGCTCCCTTGGATCGAATCTATCACGTTCTGAGCTGATTTATCTGCAAAGCGCTCCAATTTAGTCAGGTCTGACTTCTTTAAGGTGTATATATCTGCCACATCCTTAACCAGCTTCTTTTCGTATAGTTGAATAGCCAGGGCTGGGCCAATATGTTCAATATCCATGGCGCCACGCATGCAGAAGAGGATCAATCGTCCAACGACTTGAGCTGGACATGAAGCATTGATACAGCGGGTAATTACCTCGCCCTGCGGCCGAAAAAGCTCTTCTCCACAAAGCGGACATTTATTTATCATTTTGAATTCTTTTTCTTTGCCAGTGCGCTTTTCTTTAACAAATTTAACAACTTCAGGAATAACATCCCCTGCTCGCTGCACTACCACATGATCGCCAATCTTAATGCCTTTACGCTTGATCTCATCTTCATTATGTAAAGTTGCGCGTTTAACAGTAACGCCAGCTAAATTTACTGGCTTTAAATGTGCAACCGGGGTTATTGCTCCAGTTCGACCAACCTGGACTTTAATATCCTCAATAATTGTTAAACCTTGAATAGGAGGATACTTGAAGGCAATAGCCCAGCGTGGAGCACGAGCAGTAGCTCCAAGTTTTTTCTGATAATCAATACTATTAACTTTTACTACTACTCCATCAATCTCGTATTGCAATTTACCTCTTTTATCTTCTAAGCTTTTTATATATTTGATGACATCATGAATGTTATTAAAATGCCACAAATATGGATTAGACTTAAATCCGATCTTAAATAAGTATTTCATTATCTTCTCTTCTGTGTCTATTCCTGGTTGTGATGATCCGTAATATGGCATGAAATCTAACGGTCTTTTACTTGTTATTTTAGAATTAAGTTGTCTGACTGAACCAGCAGCTGCATTTCTAGGGTTTGCGAATATAGCTTCATCCTTTTCTGCCCGTGCTTCATTTAATTTAAGAAAATCTTCGTTTGGGAGTATTACTTCCCCTCTTACTTCAATGTCTATTTTCTCTTGTAAATGTAGCGGCACTGTTCTGATCGTTTTAATATTATTTGTTACGTCTTCTCCGATTACTCCATCGCCGCGAGTTGAAGCGTTAGTTAACACCCCTTTAAAATATTTTAAGGATATTGCGAGGCCGTCGTATTTCATCTCAAGAAAATAATTAATGTTTTCCTCTTTTAATGCATCTTTTACTCTCTTGTCAAAAGCTATCATTTCTTCTTCGGTATTAGCTTTATCTAGGGATAATAGAGGAATTCCATGTTTAACCGTTTTAAAAGCTTTAAGCGGCTCTCCGCCTACTCGCTGGGTCGGAGAATCAGGAGTGACCAAGGTTGGGAATTTCTTTTCTAGCCCCTGCAGCTCACGAAAGAGCTTATCGTATTCACCGTCGGAGATCTTTGGTTTATCAAGAACGTAGTAAAAATGGTCGTGCTGATGGATCTCTGCCCTAAGATTCTCGATAAGTTTTTTAACTTTTGCTTTATCCAAATCCTCACCCCGCCCCGACTTTGTCGGGGCACCCCTCTCCACTTCGTGGAGAGGGGAAAAGATATCTTTTGATTGTTTTCAGAACTGAATCCAGTGAGTTTAGGACTTGGTCATTTTTGAACCGTAACATCTTGATCCCCATGGATTCGATTATGTTTTGCCTTTCTAAATCATATTCTACCCTATCATTATGTATTGCGCCATCAACTTCAATACCTAGTTTGTGAGAAACGCAATAAAAATCAAGAATAAATCCTCTGATCGGATGTTGCCTTCTAAATTTCACCCCGACCATGCCTCTATTACTTAAATATTTCCATAGTAACGATTCCGCTTCCGTCATTTCCTTCCTGAGGATTCTGGCACCTAGAAACGTTCTATATTTGTTTCTATTCATAAAAGGATTTACCCCTCTCCATCGCAGATGGAGAGGGGTGTCAATTCACGATTTATCGTGAATTGACGGGGTGAGGATCCCTTCAACCGGAATAACAACAGTGTTTAATTTGCCAATCTCAGCCAGGGTGATGATTGTGTCCATGTTTACGGCCTGGGTTATATGGAAGGGATCGGCATAGGTGCGCATCAAACCAGACAGATAAGCGCCGCAGCCCAGATCATCACCTATGTCAGCAACCAGCTGGCGGACATAGGTCCCCTTTGAGCAAAGGACCTCAAAGGTAACCCGAGGGTTTGTGCCACCCTCATAATTCAATAGTTTAATGCTATGAATCGTCACCTTGCGCGGTTCGCGTTTAATCGTGATGCCTTTTCTAGCCAGTTTATAAAGCCGCTGACCTTTTACTTTAATAGCTGAGTGCATGGGCGGAACCTGCTCGATCTCACCTTTGTATTTAGCCAGCGAGGCTGCAACGTTGGAAAGCTCAAAGGATACGTTGCGGATCTCGGTCACTTTGCCCATGGCATCATGCGAGTCAGTACAGATCCCTAAGGTCATTTCCGCGATATAGCCCTTATCTCCAGCCAGGAAATGCTGAACCGATTTGGTGGCTTTTCCCAGGAAGATCGGTAAAACTCCAGTAGCCATGGGATCCAGGGTGCCTGAGTGGCCGACTTTTTTGACTTTGGATAGGTTTCTGATCTTGGCAACAACGTCAAAGGAGGTCCAGTCACGCGGTTTATTAACGATAATTATGCCTTCCACGATTTTTTCGGAAACCAGCGACTAAACGTCGCGGTTTCCTCAAATTCATCTCCTTGAAAGTCAACTACACCAGATACTTTGAAGCTTTGAGATACTTCAGGACTTCAGCCACAACCTTTTTCTTGGCAGTCACAATGTCATCGGAAAGAATTGCCCCGGCCGCGCGGAAATGCCCTCCGCCGTCAAAACGCCGAGCGATCTCTGAAACGTTGATCTTGGATTTGGAGCGCAAGTTAACTTTGACCTTGCTGCCGTCCTCGCGAAATAAGATCGCCACTTCAATGCCGTCAATTGAGCGGATCTGGTCAACCAGACCAACAATGTCATCGCCCTTAGCCCCTACTTTTTCCATCATTTCCTGGGTAACCACAACCCAAGCGGCCTTGCGGTCCGGAGAGACTTCTAGGGTTGACAGAGCAGCTGCTTGAATGCGAATACTGGCAATGCTTTTTGTATCGTAGATCCGGGTCGTGATCGCGTGAGTATCCACCCCAGCCTTGAGCATATCCTCGGCCATAATGAAGGTGCCAACAGACGTGTTCTCATACCGGTAATTGCCTGTGTCAGTGATCAAGGCCACATAGAGATTTTCAGCCACCGGCTTATCGATCTTGATCTTTAAGTTCTTGAGCAGTTTATAGACTAATTCAGCAGTGGAGGAGCTTTTTTGCGCGTAATTGATATCGCCGTATTGCGTATTATCCGGGTGATGGTCAATGTTAATAATAAGTTTAGCGATGTCTTTGACTGAGAGCTTATCTCCCAGCCGCTTGATGTCCGAGGCATCGACCGCGATCAGCAGATCGTACTTTTTATTTTGCTCAACCTTATTTTTAACAGAATCAGATCCGGGCAAAAACCTGTATATTTTTGGCACGCCATCCTGTGAATATTGATCAACCGCCAGGCCCATTTGAGCGAGGACTAATCCCATGGCGTTCATGGAACCGATGGAATCCCCATCAGGATCAACGTGAGAAACGATCAGGGCGTTCCTAGCGTTTTTTAGGGCTTTTTTTATGGTGATGAATATTTCGTTCATGTTCTTCTTTGTCTAGTTTTGAGATAATTCCCAGAACACGGCTGCCCTTTTCCAGTGAATCGTCTCTTACAAACCTGATCTCTGGCACTGCACGCAGATC
>JAHIZU010000099.1 GCA_018814265.1 Candidatus Margulisiibacteriota bacterium
ATGGCTCATAAGCCCCAAATTAGCACAACAAATGGCATAGGAAAGACTCTGTCCATGAAACCGCGACGTTTAGTCGCAGGTTTCATGAGTGTTATTGGACACCCTCCTTTGGGAGAGGGGATTATAGCCTGCCTGCCGGCAGGCAGGGGGTGAGGGCATTAGAGATGAACAAAAAAATTAAGCATATCAATAAAGTGAAACTACCAATAATCCGGCCCTGTCCCTGTGCTGTGAACCATGTTTCCTGCGGCTATATTGTGATCAGCCATATCCTTGGTTGTCCTTTTAACTGCAGTTATTGTTTTCTTCACACCTTTTACGGCAAGGACGAGATAGTAGTTTATGATAACGAGGCTGATATTGTTGCCCAGGTTTCTAATTATATGAAAGCGGCGAAGAAGCCTTTACGGATCGGCACGGGCCAGTATTCTGACAGCCTGGCGCTTCCGGAGGCAAGATCTTTAGCCATCAAGCTGGTCAATTTCTTTGTGCAACAAAAAGATCACCTATTTGAACTTAAGACCAAGAGCGATCAGGTTGATGATCTGCTGACTTTGGACCATAAAGGCAGAACCGTTGTGGCCTGGTCAGTTAATCCGGAGAAGATCGCTGCCAGCGATGAGCTGGGAGCGGTCAGTTTAGGCGAGCGGCTTAACGCGGCCAGGAAATGCGTTGAGGCTGGTTATCCAGTGGCTTTTCACTTTGATCCAATAATATATTACTCTGGTTGGGCAGATGATTATAAAGAAGTTGTTGATCTGATCTTTGCGGAGATCAAACCTCAAAATATTGCCTGGATCAGTCTGGGGGCTTTACGCTATCAGCCGGAGTTAAAAGATATTATTGAAAAGCGTTTTCCAGATTCAAGGATTACCTGGGAGGAACGTGAGGCGGGCGAGGATGGGAAAATGCGCTATTTAAAACCGGTCAGGATCAAGATGTTTCAAAAGATGAATGAATTTATCCGACAGCGCTCAAAGGAAGTCTATGTTTATTTGTGCATGGAAAGCGCGGATGTTTGGCAAAAGTCTGGGATCGAAAATCAGGATAATAATCCTTATGCTAAGTATTTTAAGTATTCCTAATAGAATAAATTGTTGTCGCGAACTTATCTCAAAAACGCAAGTTTTTAGCGTAAAAACACGATAATATTATTAGAGAGACTATGGCCATAGAAGGAGTCGCTGGACGACCAATACTGCCTAATAATACTGCTAATCTGCGGTCCTCTGCCGCAGCGGAACAACTTGCAGAAGCTGTTGAGCAAGAATTTCCTGTGGAAGAATGGCTGGCCGCGCTTGACGAAGATCTGGGAAATGAACCTCTACCGGCCAATTATGAATCCCTCTCAATTTTTCGGCATCTGGGGCAGGATGAAAGAAACGCAGCTGCGCTCAATATCATTCACAACTACGGCGTTGAACTTTCTGACGTTAGCTTACCGCCCGGAAAAATCACCCTGGCTGCGGCACGCGACCGAGTAGCAACTTTGGTTAATCTTTTTGAACGGCGCGCTCTGCCTGAGATGCTGGGACATGATTGGACATCAGAAGAACTTCTAGTATTGTTATATTCGGCAAATGAGAATCAGGCGCCCGGCAGCCCGGAAGCTGGATTCCCTGCAGTATCGCCCCCGAACCCAGTTCCCACAAGTACAATTAATATTGAAATTAATGGCAATACCGCGGTCCTTGGCCAGGGAAAATCACAAATCACTTTCCATTTCCCAAAAGGACTCCCGGAAAATCCGGAACAGTGGGGTTTAATCACCCAAAGTTATGCCGTAATAAGAGACATGAATGTTTTAGCCGGTGAGTCGGTTGCCGCCGTGGAAATTAGGAACGATCTTGACTTCGCTGGGTATGCCAATGGAAAAAACGCTATGTTGCTGGGCATGTTAATTCAGGCAAATCGAATCGAGCATACTGTTACCCATGAAATGTCCCATCATCTTTTTGAAAGCTTGATCAAAAACAACCCCGAACATTTAACAACTCTGGATACTCTTTACGCACTATCATTAGGTTTTAACCGTTTTGAGATCGCGGATGACTCAAATTATGTTAACACAACTGATCTGACCGGCCATCCTTATGATAGCTCCGAAGAATTATTTGCCAGCTTCTCCGCAGCATATTATATGCATCCAGAGGAACTGTTGGCATTTTTGAATGATCCCTCCACCCCTGCTGATACCCGCCAACTGGGGATCGCCTTATGGAGTTTTATGAGAGACAATGTCTATAATGGAGCGGTTTTTTCTCAAAGCGATCCCTTTGCGAACAAAACAGTTGAGTCAGCCCTCTCAGGTTTTTCTTCTGAAGACGAAATAGCCTCTCTTGCGGACGCTTTAAACAACGGTACTCCACAGGTGAGAGCCGCTGCCTCCTCATTTATTCAAACACATCAATTATCGGACGATAGATTAGCGGAAGCCTTCTAACACTGCCTAAACCCAGACAGCTTTGACTTTTTAGTTGAAAAGAGTATAATCACATTGTAATGAAGCCCTCGAACAGCAGGGTCAAAAAATAAGGTATTTCAGCTTTTTTGGGAAGTGATATGTGTTGACAAAAGGGTATGCCATGCCTACAATTGTATTATGTTGCATGGTCTTGCAATAATTTTCCTCATGAAGGATCGGCTGAACGAAGTAAAACGTTCAGCTTTTTGTTTATATAATGTGGTTTGGCAGGAATAATGAAGATAATTAATAAGTTGATCCTGGCCTTTATTTTACTTGCGATGGTTATGGCAGTGACGGGCCGCGCCGTGCTGTATAGGACCCCGTTTTTGAGCATCAATGTCCAGGGAAAAATTTCTGGAATAGATATCCCGACTGACAGACTGGTGAGGAAGTATATCACTTTTAAGATCTATGATGCGGAAAGCGGCGGAACCGTGTTGTGGAGTGATAGGGTCTTTGTTGCGATCACAAATGGTTATTTTGATGCTTTATTGGGGACCACGCCCAATCCGATCAACATTGTTGACTTTTGGGATGTGGGCAAGAGGTATTACATCGGGGTGCAGGTTGAGGGAGATCCTGATGAAATGTCGCCCCGCCTTGAAATGGTCGCAGTACCCTTTGCCATGATTTCCCGAAT
>JAHIZU010000301.1 GCA_018814265.1 Candidatus Margulisiibacteriota bacterium
AGCAACATCAGTAGTAGGAACTCATTATGGCGATGGATCAAACTTAACTGGAATATTAACCACTGCGAATGACTTTGGACGCTCAGGAGTATCCGCAACGTTGTATGAAGGAACTACTAGTTTAGAGGCTAAGTATGTCCAACAATCAGGCGACACCATGACTGGAATTTTAGACTTAGGTGGAAACAAGATAACCAGTGTTGGCACACCAACCGCAGCTTCAGATGCAGCAACCAAAGCGTATGTAGATGCAACCGCAGGTGGAGATATTACTGAAGTAACCGCTGGAACTGGATTGAGTGGAGGCGGAACTACAGGAGCTGTTACTTTGGAAGTTGCGTATGACGATTTAACTATTGGATTAACTGGGACCTCATCATTAGAAGTAAAAGATGGCGGAATCACTTCGATAAAAATTGCAGATGGAACAATAGTTGGCGGAGATTTAAATAGCACAATCAATATTAATACAACAGGTATCGTAACCGCAGCTGCATTTTACGGGGATGGATCAAACCTTACTGGCATAACTACAACTGGAGCAGACTTTGGTCGCTCGGGTGTGGCAACTGCATTGTATGAAGGAACCACAACGTTAGAAGCAAAATATGTTAACCAAGCTGGCGACACTATGACTGGAGATTTAAGGATTGAAGGTGACTTAACTGTAACCGGAACCATAGACAGCAGCAGCCCAGTAAAAGTAGTTGGCGGATTAAATGTACAAACCGGAACCCTTGAGGTTGCTAGTGGTGAGACAAAGTTAAATAACGTAACTTATTCGTGGCCGGGATCAGATGGATCGAACGGTGATGCACTTACTACTGATGGTTCGGGAATTTTAAGTTGGACCTCTAGTGGTGCAGGAGATATTACTGCAGTAGACGCAACCGGTGGATTATCTGGAGGCGGAGAAAGCGGAAGAGTAACTTTAGAAGTAGCTTCTGGTGGAATCACCGCATCAATGTTAGCAACCGGATCAGTAACCAGCGGAGCAATTGCAAATAATACAATTACTGGTGATGATTTAACTGGTGATATAAATATCACAACTACTGGAAGTATATCTGCAACATCAGTGGTAGGAACACACTACGGAGATGGATCAAACTTAACTGGAATTTTAACTACAGCGAATGACTTTGGACGCTCAGGAGTATCCACAACGTTATATGAAGGAACTACTAGTTTAGAAGCAAAGTATGTCGAATTAGCAGGCGACACCATGACTGGTGATTTAATTATTGATGCAGACTTAACCGTAACCGGAACCATTGATGGAGGAAGTCCCGTAAAAGTAGTTGGTGGTTTAAATGTTCAAACTGGAACCCTTGAAGTTGCAAGTGATACCAGATTTAACACTGTGACTTATACTTGGCCGTCCACACAAGGAATTATGGATCAGGTATTAGCTAACGACGGTAGCGGACAGCTAAGTTGGAGTACAGTGGAATCATCAGCCAGTGGGTGGACTGATGATGGAACTGACGTTCGCTTAACTACCATTACGGATAACGTAGGTATTGGAACCAATGAGCCGACTGGTGTTCTTCAAGTTACCCGAAATCAGGATAGTTTCACGGATATTGTCTTTACTAATAAAGATGCTGGAGCCTCTGCGGGGGTCAGAATGCTTTTACAAAATGATGTTAGTCAAGGTGGTGTTGGGGCGATATCTTCAAACTTCCCATCATCCACTATGGCCAATCGTATTCTTCTTCTTTCCGAAAATAGCATGGATGGTTTACGTTTGATTGCGCAGGATCCTTCGGGAGATATTGTTTTTGATACAGGCGGAGCATTAACCGATAGAATGATTATTGATAGTAGCGGCAGAGTTGGTATTGGCACAATGGAACCGGCTGCGCTGCTTTCAGTTGCTGGAACCATTGAAACCACAGCGGGTGGAGTTAAGTTTCCGGATGGTACGACCCAGTTAACCGCTGCAACTAGTGGAGGAGATATCACTGCATTAGATGCTGGCGACGGTTTAAGTGGAGGAGGAGAAACTGGACGAGTAACCTTAGAAGTAGCCGATGGCGGAATCACTGCATACATGTTAGCAGCAGGATCAGTAACCAGTGGAGCAATTGCAAACAATACAATTACTGGTGATGATTTAGCGGGTGATATTAATATCACAACTACTGGAAGCATTTCCGCAACATCACTTGTTGGAACTCATTATGGTGATGGATCAAATCTTTCTGGAGTGCCAATGACTCCAGCTGGTTCTGATGGTCAAGTTCAATATAATAATAGTGGTATTTTAGGTGGGGCAACTAATCTGTATTATGATGATGCAACCGGCCTGGTCGGAGTT
Organism: Candidatus Margulisiibacteriota bacterium; assembly: GCA_018814265.1. Taxonomy (GTDB): domain Bacteria; phylum Margulisbacteria; class WOR-1; order O2-12-FULL-45-9; family O2-12-FULL-45-9; genus JAHIZU01. The sequence continues at coordinate 2,324 of JAHIZU010000301.1, forward strand.
GGCACTAGCGATGCAGAAGCTAACCTGACTGTTCAGGGTACTTTTGAAGTAAGAGACTTGAGTCATATTTCTCTGTTTACAATTAGTCAAAGTGGCAAGATTAGTCTTGGTGACACTTCTTCAACAAGTTATTATGATGATAATATTTGGCGCCTGGGATCTGCTCCTTTGGCTAGTTCGCCGATATTTACCACAAGAACTGCTTGGGGTAATTTTGATTCTAGCTATACGTTGTCAAGTATATCTGCAAACCGTTTATATGGCGCGGTTGTTGCTCAACCGAGCGTATCAGACACAACTCCTGGATCAAACTCTGGGTTAGCTGGATTAATGGCTTCACCTAGGTCTAATGCCGCTGGAGGAACTTTCCCGCTATTATCAGGTGTTTATTTTAAAGGCAGAGTGGTAAATGCCAGCGGAACGGTTACTGATGTTGCTGCGTTAATCATGGAAGATGCGGAAGCTACTGGAACAATAACCAATCAATACGGCGTTAAGATTCCTAGCTTAGAAGCAGGAACTAATAATTACGGTATTTATGTCCAAAATGCAAGTACCTATCCAATTTGGGTTGATGACGGAACTTCTCGCTTCGACGGGAACGTGATGGTTGGTACCATTACACCAAGTTCAATGCTTACGGTTGGTGGAACAATTGAAACTACCGCTGGTGGCGTTAAATTCCCGGATGGTACAACTCAGTTGACTGCAGCAAGTGGTGGCGGAGACATTACCGCCGTAGATGCTACTGATGGTTTAAGTGGTGGAGGAGAAAGTGGAAGAGTAACTTTAGAAGTTGCTGATGGTGGAATTACTTCAATAAAAATTCAGGATGGGACGATCGCAGGACAGGATCTGGCTGGTGCTATAAATATTTTGACTTCGGGTCTTATATTTAGACAAACTAATGAAGCTGATGCCGCTTTTATTGGTGTGAGTAATCAATCTACCGATGCTAATGCCGGGGCGCTGGTGCTTGCGCAAAACGCTTCCGGGGTAAATGCCGTTATGGGGGTATTAAGTCCCACTGCCGCTAACTTTGCAAATTTCGTTGTTGTTTCAGCGGGCACTGACACCGATACGTCTGTTGAGGCACTGGCCTTTAATATTGAACGTCAAGGAGCGGTTAACAAACCAATATACTTTGTACAAAATGCTGAAGCTGGGGAGCCGCCCCGCATGATGATTGGTACTAATGGAAATGTTGCAGTCAGGCCAACGTCATTGTCGTATGTGCCGGCATCTAGCTTAGAAGTTGTCGGAACCTTTGGCGTATCAGGTACAACTACTTTTAATAATGTTGCTTATACCTGGCCGGCAGCAGACGGATCTGCTGATTATGTGTTGAAAACAAATGGGTCTGGAATTTTAACTTGGGAATCCGGTTCTGGTACCGGGGATATAACTTCGGTAACTGCAGGAACTGGCTTAAGTGGTGGTGGAACAACAGGAGACGTAACCTTAGAAGTAGCCGATGGTGGAATCACCGCATCAATGTTAGCGACTGGTTCTGTAACCAGCGGAGCAATTGCTAATAATACAATTACCGGTGATGATTTAGCAGGCGATATAAATATTACAACTTCAGGAAGTATTGCTGCCGGATCATTGGTTGGTACTCATTATGGAGATGGATCAAATCTTTCTAGTGTGCCAATGACTCCAGCAGGTTCTGATGGACAAGTGCAATATAACGATGGCGGGGCTTTAGGTGGGGCTAGTGATCTAAGTTATAGCGATACAACCGGCTTTGTTGGAATAGGAATTGGATCAACTGCCGCAACTGCACAACTTACGGTTGCTAATAGCTTAGAAGTAACTGGTGCAAGTGCTACTTTAAATGTAGGCAATTATTTTGCGCTTGCGTCGGGCATAAGTTATCTTGGTACTAGTCTTACGTACAACAATACAGGTTATCAATTGCATATAAGCGAGCGGTCTGGTTCTGGAACACCTATTTTTGGTGTTTACACAACTTCTTTTGCCAATTTCTATTCCAGCTATTACTTGAACAATCTTGGCAGTGACGGAACCATGCACGGATCATATTTATCTGAACCGGCATCGTATGATACAACTCCAGGAAATACTAGTTTGGTGAGCTATATGGCTGCTCCAAAATACTATGCTGCTAGTGGGACTCTGCCATTAATGGCTGGTGTTTATTTTCGTGGTGTAGCTACTCCAGGCGCCAGCTCGGTTACGGATGTTGCTGCTCTTATTATGGAAGATGCATTAGTTAATGTTACCGCAACTATTACCAATCAATACGGTGTGAAAATTCCTAATCTCACAGCAGCTACCAATGACTACGGTATTTATGTTGCTGGTGCAGATACCTATCCAATATGGATCGATTCAGGCACTTCCCGCTTTGACGGAAACGTTATGATTGGAACCATCACGCCAAGTTCAATGCTTACGGTTGCTGGCACAATCGAAACCACGGCCGGTGGATATAAATTCCCAGACGGAACAACTCAATTAACTGCAGCAACTGGTGGTTCTGGAGATATCACTGCAGTAGATGCTGGAGACGGTTTAAGCGGAGGAGGAGAAAGCGGACGCGTAACTTTAGAAGTAGCCTCTGGAGGAATCACCGCAGCTATGTTAGCAACTGGTTCCGTAACTAGCGGAGCCATTGCAGATGGAACGATTACTGGTGATGATTTAGCGGGTGATATAAATATTATAACTACCGGAAGTATTTCAGCAACATCGGTAGTTGGAACTCATTATGGAGATGGATCAAATTTGACGGATGTTCCAGTATCAGCGGCTGGTTCAAATGGGTTTGTGCAGTTTAATGATGCCGGGGCGCTTGGCGCAAATGCGGATTTATTCTGGCATATCTCAAATAAACGGTTAGGGGTTGGAACCACAGAACCGGAAAGATTTATACATGTGAAATCGGATCCTGCTGACGATACCGCTTATGTGCGAATTGAAGGAACCGGAAATGCTGCTGGTAATGAGGCTGGTTTAGAACTTTTCGCCGGACCTAATGCTCCCGCCAGCGTATTTTATTATCGTGGCAGTGCTTATAAAGGTAAGACATTTGTTGATACGGATGATAGATTTAAAATTGATGTTGCTGGGCAAAATCGGTTGGTAATTGATACTAGTGGTAATGTTGGAATCGGAACTCCCGAACCACAAAGTATTTTAAATATTGTTCAAAACCAAGACAGTCCGACCTTCGCGATTTTATCTAATACAAATACTGCAGCTACTTCGCTGGCAATGTATCGACTGATAAACGCACAATCTGCTGGCGGGATAGGCATAACGTCTTCAAATTTCCCGATATCTACTTATGCCAATCGAGTAATTGTTGGTGCAGAAAGCGGCATGAGCGGTGTATTGATTGCTGCTGAAGATTCCGCAGGAAATATTATATTAAATACTGGTGGTCAGGCTGACAGTTATGAAAGAATGCGTATTACCTCAGTTGGTAGAGTTGGTATCGGATCTTCTGAACCAGGTTCAATATTGACGGTTGCCGGAACAGTTGAGACAACCGCCGGTGGATATAAATTCCCGGATGGCACTATTCAAACTACAGCAGCAACCGGTGGAACCGGAGATATTACTGCAGTAGATGCCGGAGACGGATTAAGTGGTGGTGGAGAAAGCGGAAGAGTAACGTTAGAAGTAGCTGATGGAGGAATCACTGCTGCCATGTTAGGAAGTGGAGTAGTAACTAGCGGAGCAATTGCTAATAACACCATTACCGGAGATGATTTAGCGAATAATATAAATATTACAACTACCGGAAGTATTGCTGCCACAACATTTGCTGGCGGAGTTTTCTACGGAGACGGATCAAATCTTGCTAATGTACCTGGTAATACATTAGGTGGAGCCTATAACGAAGGTGGATCTGGTGAAGGAAGAGTAATTCAAACCTATTCTGAAGCAGTAGTGATACAGTATCCAGCTAGCGCAACTGGAAGTACCGGCGCATTAGTGGTAGATGTAGACAAATCATTAGACGATAGTGAAATGGCAGTATTGATATATTCTGATACCGATCAATCTCATGGTGCGGGCAATTCAGGGGCTTTACTTGCGGTATCTCAAAATAACGTTTCTACCTCTGATCCTGCGATTCAAGTATCCCATTATGGGGATGGTTCAGGAATTACAGTTTTTAAAACTAATAATTTAGGTGTGCAGGAAGTAGGTATTGGCGTCTTAACTGTTGGTTCCCTGAATGACTCGAATCGAGTCTTAATGGGAGCTTGGTCGGATAACGGAGACATGAGTTGGGGAACAATTCCTAGTACTTTACTGGGGGTTATGAATGAAGGTACAAATTTAAGTTTGGCAGTTTTTGACCAAGCCAGTGATCCAACACCTTTCGTCGTGGATGCCAGTGGAAATGTTGGTGTTGGAACTGCAACTCCAGAAGCAGAGTTGCATGTTGTGGGTGACATTAAAGTAACTGGAACAATCGAAGGAGCAAGTCCGGTTAATGTTATCGGTGGAATATATCTGCAAACTGGAACGCTCGAAGTTGCCAGCGGCGAAACCAGATTAAATACCATAACTTATTCATGGCCGGGATCTGATGGATCAAATGGTGATGTGCTTGCTACTGATGGATCTGGAACTTTAAGCTGGACATCCGGTGGATCAGGAGATATCTCCGCCGTTGGTTCTATGACCAGTGGAGAAGTTTTTGCTAATGCTTCTGCTGATGGTCAGTGGTTAGGTTTAGGGGCATCGGCTGGAAGAATTGAATTTAATGATCAGGTAACCGATGAAGTAAATATTATGAATGCCAGGGTTGGTATTGGAACTACCGAACCAAATGCTCTGTTAGTGGTTCATGGTGGAGCAATATCACACGATAATGCTAATAATCTCTATGGTAGCAATGCCGCCACCCACGTAAATTTAGGTATTGGTAGTACTACTGGGGTGAATGGTGAAAACAACTCTTATTGTACGATTGGTGGAGGGTACAATAATATGGCC
>JAHIZU010000100.1 GCA_018814265.1 Candidatus Margulisiibacteriota bacterium
GGGCTGCACCCACTACCCCCATCTTGCCAAGGTGCTTCAGTCTATTGCCGGACCAAACGTTGTGCTTATTGATCCGGCTGAGGAAGCGGTGGAAGATGCCAAGAAAATGCTTAAGAAAGCTGGGACTCTTAAGACCAATGCAGTACCAGCAAAATACCAATATCTAGTAACCGGCTCCCCCATTCAATTCCAGGACCTGGGCAGCCGGCTGCTGGGCAAACCTATTATTGGCGCCAAGCAGGTGACACTTCCCTGAAAATCCTGTAAAATTATTCTATGTTCGAATTAATGGTGGAAGAAAGCTTTGCGGCAGCCCATGCCTTGCGTGAGTACCGCGGCCCTTGCGAAAACCTCCATGGACATAATTGGAAGGTCCAGGTTTTTCTGCAGGGAGAAAAACTCAATAAGATCGGCCTGCTGGAAGATTTTAAAGTTATCAAAAGCAAACTCAATGATGTCTTGGCGGAATTTGACCACAAGCTGCTAAACGATATCCCGCCTTTTGATATTGAAAACCCTTCTTCCGAAAACCTGGCCAAGATTATTTTTAAAAAGCTGAAGAAAAAGATCAAATCGATCAATAAGGTCGCTGTTTGGGAATCACCTACAGCACAAGCAAATTATTGGGAGTAGCTTATGACAGAAATAAATTTTACAAAAATGCATGGTCTTGGTAACGACTTCATATTAATCGACAGCCGCAAAGAAAAACTGGAAGGAATTGACCTCAAACAACTGGCCATTGATCTCTGTGACCGGCATTTCAGCATCGGGGCAGATGGATTGCTGATCGTCTGGCCATCCCAAAAAGCCCACTACCGCATGCAGATCTTTAATCCGGATGGTTCAGAGCCGGAAATGTGCGGCAACGGCATCCGTTGTTTTGCCAAATATGTTTATGAAGCCGACCAGTTAAAAGAAGAGGTCCTCTCCGTTGAAACTTTATCAGGCATCATGCTGCCGGCGGTGATCAAAGACCTGGCCGGCCAAGTCATTGGTGTGGAAGTGGACATGGGCCTGCCCAAGGACGAAGGCGAAGTAAGCCTGCATGGTTATAAGTTTAAGAAAATCAACATGGGCAATCCGCATGCGGTCGCGTTTGTTGACGATCCGGCAAAACTGGATCTTTACGATCTGGGCTCCAAGATCGAAAATGACCGCCATTTTCCCAACCGCACCAATGTGGAGTTCGTTCGGGTCTTAAATGAGAAGGAACTCGAAGTGCTGGTCTGGGAACGCGGGGCTGGCGAGACCCTGGCCTGCGGAACCGGCGCCTGCGCCAGTGTGGCGGCCGCGATCTTGGATGGCAAAACCGGCAAACGCGTACTTGTCCACCTGCCGGGAGGGAATCTGGATATCGAATGGGCCGAAGACAAGCATATTTTGATGCGCGGCCCGGCGGAAAAGGTGTTTGAAGGAAAATATCTTCTCCCGCAAGTTGATTGAAGCATTATGAAAATAGTCGATAATCAGATCACTCACAAAGAATTAAAAGAAATGGCGGCGGCTAGTTTCGGCAATATGATCAAAGCGGTCGTTGATCTAAAAAAGGGGATCATGGCTGTCGACGCTCCGCTCCATGCCGATGAAGAGGCCCTGCTGCTTGAACACGGCTCAAAAAACGAGGATCTCTGGGGGATCAATCTTTATCCTGACCTGACCGGACCAGATCTTATCGAATATGATTCAATGATCAATCTCCGGCCGGCGCAGAACAACCAGACCAGAGGCGTGGAAGATCCTGCTATTCGGCAAAATATCGCCGCGCTGGTCAACAAATTGGTGATCGGATGAATCATCAGCATCAGGGTCTTTCGGCTGAAAGATGGGCCAAATTAACCTTGTATCAGCAAATGGCCAATATTGGCAGCGAGGTCGGCCGGGCGCTTAATTGGCGGACCAAAGGGAACGAGGAATACAGCCGTCTGGCTTTTTACCGGTCATTGGAATTGCTGGACCTGACGCTTGAGGTAGACCGCAAACCTTCTCACCTGAAGGAAATGACTCGGTTGCGCGAATGCTTAGTCGATTATTTTGCCGGGGGCAACCAATACGATTCTTCGGCCACCTCTTGGAAAAAATATTTCCATCCCTTCAATTTCGCGGCCCGAGCCTCACGTTAATCCGCGGCCCGGCGGAAAAGGTTTTTGAAGGGAAATATTTCCTACAACATCTTCAGTGATTTTTAATAAAATTTAAATTTAATTAAATTAACAATTACATTTTTGCCGGCTTTAGATCCCAGCAAATAAATATGATTCCCAGATGGAGTAACAGCAATATCGCTAAAATACGGCGGACTTTCTAGTTGTTTTTTTGCAACAGGCACACCCACCTGATTAAATTTGCAGAGGGTGGGAGTGCCCAGAGTTATGGGAGTGGATTCTGATCCTCCTGATTTAATTGTTTGTGGAAGAAAGAGCGCATAAACATTGTACGCGGAATCAACCGCTACGCGATCTCTCCAACCACTAAAGATGCCACTCCAATAGACAAGGTTGCTAGTCGACCAATCGTATGCCATGGGATCAAGCTTTAAGATCACAGTAGTGTTTTTCCAAGCCGCCACTAATGGTTCCTCGTAAAGTCCATAAGGAAAACCCCTGAGATAGCAGTTCCCTTCTGAATCCACCGCCAAAAACCCTTGTACCCACGCCATACCACCTAAGTATTCTTTGCTTACTATTATCTCTCCGTTAGAATCAAAGATTAAAAGCGAAGTTAATGGCGTGTTTGGATCGTTAAATATCGCATAAACTTTTCCAGAAGGCTGAACATGGAGAGAGTTAGGACCATCATACAATATTTTCCCCCAATCGGTAATTTTCTTTCCGGTCGAGTCAATTTTCTTGATGGCGCTTTCTGTTCCTACTGTTCTTGCGGCAATATAAACATTTTTGGAATTATCAACACCTATATCAAATATGCCCTTAAACTGGCCGCCTACCACCCCATTATTTCCCCATGCAGCATCAGGCACTCCAGCAGAAGAAAATTTTCTTATAACAGAGACGTTGTATCCCCCCATATAAATAGAACCCTCGGAATCAATTGCCAATCTGTCTGCGCCATCAAAAGGAAAATACCAACTTTTTGCTTCAATATACTTTTCAGAAAAAGTAATAGTGGTGGTGGTAGTAACGGGAGCAAGGTCTCCTTTCTCTCCCGCTTTAGGCGGCCAGTTTTTTTGCGGCACAATAGGGGACATCCTTCTTGTTGCCGCCACAGCAACAAACATCGAGGACATTAAAACAAAAAACAGAAACACAGTAACCACTAGCAAAATCTTCTTTCTCATCACTTTTTACCTCCTTCGTTTTTTCGGATATCCTGATCCCCTAATATCCAGATACCCCATTCTACCCCCCCCCCCCAGAAAAAGTCAACGCCGGTTTGGCTCATCAGCAAAATCCTCAGGCGCAGCCTAGGTGGGGAAAAATCGCTTTTTTTGTGCTTTTTTTTGTGTTAAAATCTGTCATATGCCAATATTTAAGGCCCGAAAAAGCAACGAAAAAAAGGAATTGGAGTTTGAGCTTAAGTATCAGCGGTCGCTTTCGCTGACCGAAAGATTCCGCATGGCGCTTCGCCAATCAAGATTGGTCCTCCAGATGTTGATCAACCATGGACATAGAAAACCTGCTGAAATTATTAAAAGAGCATAAAGTAAAATTCGTAATTATCGGGGCGATGGCCTTCCCCGCCTATGGTTATTCAAGGGTAACCCTGGACACGGACATCTTTATCGAACCAACTGAAAAGAACGCGGAAAACACCTGGAAAGCGCTTAAAAGATTTGGTTATGATATTGCCGATATCACCATTAATGACCTGCTCACCAAAAAATTATTGATCAGGCAATATCTGGTTGAAACTGACATCCATCCATTTGTAACCGGTGCTACCTTCGAGGAAGTATGGAAACACAAGAAAACCGGCAAAATAGGGACCATTTCCGTTTATTTCGCTTCTTTGAACGATCTGATAAAAATGAAAAAAGCTGCCGGACGGAAAAAAGACAAAGAAGACCTCAAAATACTGAAAATGTTACATGAGCAATAACAAATAATCCCGCCACCTAATGCGCGGCCCGAGCCTCACGTTGATCCGCGGCCCGGCAAGAAAAAAGCCGCCGGAGATTTCCGACGGCTTAAAAATTGGTAGCGCCAAAAATTACCGTTTTAGATAGGGTTTTGGTATGGCTTGAACCTTATAAGTTAATCTTACAATGCCTCCCTGGCCAACATCGATAACTCCGACCAGATAAATATTATTTCCAGATGGATCAACAGCCACATCGTAAAAAGGCCCTCCCGCCGGTTTTTTTACCTTAATTATTAGATTGCCCGCCTTTCCAAATTTGAAAATGATATTGCCATCCTTGTCTCCCATCGGCTTAAGCACATAAACATTATATGAAGAGTCAATCACCACACGTTCGTTCATGCTATTTATCATGCCAACGTCGTAAGTCGCTAATACATTAGTGCCCCCCGGATCGCGCTTGGTAATTTTCCCTCCTCCATCATTAAGATAAAAATTCCCCGCGGAATCCACCGCCAAAAATCCTAGTCCCCACATCCCCTGCACCTCTTTTTTTGCAAAAACAGTTTCGCCAGAATTAAATGTGTAAAGCCATGTTATTGGCTGTGGACCAAAAGCAAATACCGCAGAGACTTTCCCGGAAGACTGAACATGAAGAGCCGTAGGCCCCTGATATAATATTTGTCCCCAGTTAGTTATTTGCTTTCCATTCGGGCTAATTTTTTCAATGCGGCCGCTGGTCCAGCCCTCTGTTTCTGCGATATAAACATTTTTATTCGCGTCAACTCCCATATCAATTACGGATTTTAGCTGACCGCCCGCCACGCCGTTGGTCCCCCAAGTAGTATCCAATAAA